>JAQUMP010000361.1 GCA_028718065.1 Chitinivibrionales bacterium
AGGAGCATGCCTTCGGAAAAACGACCGGCCTGCTTGCGCAGCGCATTTTCGGCCGGCGATTCGGACGAGTTTTCCTGCGCGGGATCGGGCGGAACAAGTTTACAGAGCAGCAGGTCGCGGACATATTCCTGGAACCCCAGAATAAATTCGGAAAGATCGTAGCCGTCGCGCACGACCCGGTCCACCGCTTGGAGCGCCGCGCGGGGGGCGGCGGTAAGCATGGCCTCGCCGATGGCCGCGTACAGGTCTGCATCCACCACGCCCAGCACGGAGCGCACCTCTTTTTCGTTGAGCGCTTCGCGGCAGAACGAATAAGCCTGATCGAGCAGGCTCAGGGCGTCGCGCATGCTGCCGGAAGCCTTGCGCGCAATGAGCTGCAGGGCCTCGCGCTGAAAGGCGATATGCTCCTGCTCGCAAATGTAAATAAGCCTGCCGGCAATTTGTTCGCTGGAAATGCGCTTAAAATCGTAACGCTGGCAACGCGAATGAATGGTCGCCGGAATTTTATGCGGCTCGGTGGTGGCAAAAATAAAAATGACATTGGGCGGCGGCTCTTCCAGCGTCTTTAACAGGGCGTTAAAGGCCGACTTGGAAAGCATGTGCACTTCGTCGATTACGTAAATGCGATACTTGCCGGTCATGGCCGAATAGGAGACGTTTTCGCGCAATTCACGGATATCGTCGACCGAATTATTGGAGGCCCCGTCGATTTCGAGCACATCGAAAGAGGAACCGCCGGTAATCGATTTACAGGAGGCACATTCACCGCAGGGATTTATCGTGGGGCCCTTGTCGCAGTTCAGCGCGCGCGCCAGGATGCGCGCCGTGGTGGTTTTGCCCACGCCGCGCGTCCCGCTAAAAATAAAAGCATGGGCGATGCGGTCTTTTTCGATGGCGGCCCGGAGCGTTGCGGTAATATGGTCCTGACCGACTAAATCTTCAAATGTTTTCGGCCGCCATTTGCGGGCGAATACTAAGTAACTCATAGGGTCAAAAATAGGTTAAAAACAGGCGTGGTGAAAGGTTTTTTCAGGAAGGCCACTTTTGTTTGCAATACTGCACTGTTTCACTCGTTGAAAGCTGCTTTTTTGAATTGCCGGTGCGGATAAAAAATTGTTCGATATTGCCCTCTTTAACATAGACCGGTCGCGGGGATGGCGCTACCGCAATCTTGCAGATGTCTTTGCCATCGACCTCGTGAAAAGTAACTTTAAGGCACGGAGCAATGTCTTTCTGGTATTGGCTCAAGAGATATTGGATAAGCCAGTTTTCATAGGTATCCCGCAGGTTCTCTTTTTTTCCAAAGACCCGGTAATCGCATTCCAAACCTGAAATCGTTTTATCGTCCTTTACGCCAATTAGCAAGGTCCCGCCTTCCGAGTTCAGGAAAGCCGCGACCGTGTCGACGATAACCTTCTCCATTACTTTGCTTGCCAGGTTCTGTTTTACATCCCAGCGGGATGTTTCTTTGAATTCAATGGCATGGCCTTCGCCCGTTTTGATTAGCGCCAGGACTTCTTCGTCGGATGACTTTGGGGCGAAAGCGCGGAATTGCTCAAGTGCAGCGTCTTTTACCGGTTGCGGAACGAGAGGGAATGTCGTGAGGATATAGGCGAATTCTTCTTCTGTCAATTCGTATAAATGGGCAATAATGCCATCAAGTTCGGCGCGGAGCTTTGCGCGTTCGGTCGGATTGGTAACGCCATCTTTGTGTGATTTTAAGCCGACTTCGCGGGCAAGGTCGTCGAACTCGGGAGTGGTGCAGATGAGACGCGCAGCGCGGGAGACGATTTCGGAGAAGTATTTGTCACCTGTGAAAAGACGGGGAACAGGGAGTTGATAGATATAAAACATGTTTACATTAGTAGTAACCCGAAGCTTAAGAAACCAATCTAAAATAAAAGAATTAAATATTGATGATAAAAAGATAAGAGAATCGGATTTTGATAAATTTTGAGAAACTACTAAGGAATTTCCAGCAAAACATGGTGGAATAACCGTGCTAACAAGTGTGCGTTCATTCGTGTTTGAAGAAACCGCTCGATAGCCAATTCGATACGATTGATATCCCTGAGTTTCACCTTTATCTCCATCTCTGCTTCCAATGATAGCCTTCCGCCCGGCCTTTTCTTCTACCCAATATTGTGGTTCTGCATATTTGCAATTGAAATGCCAAACCATTTTACCTTCATATAATGGCCATCTTCCTTTCCCAAAATCCTTTTTAAAAAGGGCGCTGTCATTGGTCATGTCAAATTCACGAGTAAAATGGGCGTTCCATTTCACATTACTCTCTTCACCTAACAACGGCCACTTGAGCATTTTTTCAGCAATTACGATGTCTGTATGGGTTTTGAATTCAAGTACGGAAACTGAATCGGGCGAAAGCCGTTTTAATAATTCGATTGAAAGAGGAATCAATATTGCTTCATTATGCAAAAAGGATTCAAGCTGATCAGGAGAAACGGCTTCACGAGGATTTATTCGGAAGGCCGCATTTAAGTGTTTTGTCTTGCTACCTTTTTTTAAAGTTAACAAACAGAACTTGAATGCATGATGTAACCCTTCAAAAATAAATTTTTCATTCGATAAACCATAAAGAGCAGTTATTTCAGCTTTATCAAACAACATTTCCCTCAACTGTTTTGTCCCCAAATCCGTATAAATCCCGCTCGGAATAACAATGCCGCATTCACCAGTCATTTTTAAAAGATTGAAGCATTGCTCGGTAAAGAGCTTGTAAAGGTTAATGTCAGTCCCTGCTTTTTTCCCATTCACCAAACTTATCTGGTTCTTATATTGTTCCGCGCTCCTATAATATTCGCTCACATGCGGGTATTCATTCAAATATTTCAACCACGCTTTGCGGACATCTTCGTCTTTCAGCAGCTTCGCCTGTTCCTTCTCAAAATCCTTTATCGACATTTTTTTCTTAGTCACCAGATCGGAATATTCCTCAAAAAATTCTTTTCCATTCGGCTTAAAAATCTCCCACGGCGGATTCGTCACCAACGCATCGAACCCGCCCCTTTTCCCCATAATTTCACTGAATTCAAATCCCCAATGGAACGGCTTTAACCTCTCGATATCTTGAATCTTAAGCGCCCGTTTCTTGGATTTTCCTTCTTTGTTTTTTTTCTCGTCCCATGTTGCTTCCTGGTATTGTATTCCCAGCCGTCCAAATTGGTCGAGCAGCAAATGGTCAAGCGTTCCGCGCACTTCTTTACTTTTTTTCTCAATATCGTCCCGGAGCGTCCGCAAATCCTCGGCGTAAGTTGAGGCATGGCGATAGGTGTCGAGCAACCTGTTTCTTTCGGCAAGCCGTTCGGAATAAGTATAGTAGTAACTTTGCGTCACGATGTCCCCGGACTCCTCAAAGGTTTGCTCGTCCACCTTGAGCAGCCCCACCAGCGAGTTCCCCGCCATGATATTAAAATCAATATTCGGCAGAGGTTCCAGTTCGTCAACGCTTGACGCGGAGGCGACAAGCGCGAGAAAAAGCCGAAGTTTGGCGATTTCCGTGGCCTCCTCCATGATGTCCACGCCATAGAGATTGTCGGTGATAATGCTTTTTTTAATGAAGTAGTTTATTGACGGATGTTTTTTGTGGATGTCGGCAAGCCAGGTTTTAAGGTTCCGGTCGTTTAAGAACTCAATTCTTCCGATCACGGCGGAATAGAGGTTTATAAGCGTTTTCATGGCGGCGACAAGAAACGCGCCCGATCCGCAGGCCGGATCGAGAATACTGAGAAATGGAAGAATTTCGTAAAGCAGTTTGCGGCAAAGGTCGGCATTCAGATTCATGAGTAACTCGGAAATGCTCTTGAATTTTACCGGCGCCAAAACGCCGGGCACGCCTTCGTTGTTCACTTTGTCAAGAATAAGCCTGTAAATAGTCCGCTCACACAGGTATTCAGTTTGCTCCTGGCGGGTGTAATAGGCGCCGAACGCTTTCTGGTTTATGTATTTCTCAAAGATATACCCCAGAACATCGGGGTTCATGTCGTTTTCATTGCCGCCCGGCGTATCATCGAGGTTCCATGAATAGGTTTGGAAAAGCTTAAAAAGGTTATCGAACGCTTTGTCGGGGATAGTAATGTTTTTATTTTCGATTTCTATTCTATGCTGTAGAAAAAGACCGCCGTTGAGATATTTAATTTCGCCCAGCAGAGCTTGGGCGGATTTGCTTCGATCGTTTTCCGGTTTTGCAAACCCCTCAAAGAACAGCGGTGTAAGAAATATGGAAAAGAATTTGTCCTTGCCGTGCATTTCCCTGCATTCCTGCATTTTATTCTGGAGGTATCTAAAATCACCGTTATTTAAAAAACCCTTCCCCTGCAAAAAATAGACGAACATAAGCCGATTTAAAATGATGGACGCATACCAACGCTTGTCCCGCTCGTCCCTGATTCCGGTAATAAGGTCGGTAAAAGCAAGGCGCTCGGCGGTATATTCCCGATAAAACCGTTTTATTACCCGTTCAATATCGAGCGCGTTCTTAAGGCGATTGACG
>JAQUMP010000362.1 GCA_028718065.1 Chitinivibrionales bacterium
CCCGCGCCAAACCCGCGCTGGTCGGGCGAGCATCCCGATCCTTCGTCGAGCTTTGCGCCCTATAAAATTTACAACATCGGCAATCATAACCCGGTGGAGCTCAAAACATTCATCGACGTGCTGGAGCGCGCCCTCGGCAAATCGACAAAAAGGAACCTGTTGCCCATGCAGCCGGGCGACGTTCCGGCCACGTTCGCCGATGTCGACGACCTCGCGGCCGATGTCGGTTTTTCGCCGGCCACGCCGCTTGAATACGGCATAGGGCAATTTGTCGCCTGGTACAAAGATTATTACAAATCCATATAAACATTAGTCAAGGAATATACCCGTGTATAAACCCGTTATTTGTGTCGTCGGCCTCGGTTACGTCGGTTTGCCGCTGGCCGTGGAACTTGCCAAATACTTTGAGGTGGTGGGCTTTGATATCAGCCAACGCCGCATCGATGTGCTCAAAACCAACCGCGACCCGAACCGCGAGGTCGATAGCGCGTTGCTTGCACAGGTCAAGATCGCCTTTTCCAACGACCCGGCAAGCATCCGCTCGGCCCAGTTTATTATCGTAGCCGTGCCTACGCCGGTGGACGAACATAAAAACCCGGACCTTACGCCGGTCATTAAGGCCTCCGAAAGCGTCGGCGCTCATTTGCAAAAAGGGGCCGTCGTGGTGTACGAATCCACGGTCTATCCCGGCGTTACCGAAGACGAATGCGTACCCGTGCTGGAAAAATTTTCCAGCCTTAAATGGAAAAAGGATTTCTTCGTAGGCTACTCACCGGAACGGATCAACCCCGGCGACAAGGAGCATACGGTCGCCAAAATCAAAAAAATCGTTTCGGGCGACTGCGCCGAAAGCCTGGATAAAATCGCCGCAGTTTACAGCACGGCAATCACGGCCGGCGTTTACCGGGCGGCCTCAATCAAGGTGGCCGAGGCCGCCAAGGTCATCGAGAACACGCAGCGCGACATCAACATCGCGCTCATGAATGAGTTGCGCCTGATATTTGACAAAATGGGGATTTCCACCCGCGATGTGCTCGAGGCCGCCAAAACAAAGTGGAATTTTCTGCCGTTTGAGCCGGGGCTGGTGGGCGGCCACTGTATCGGCGTGGACCCGTACTATCTGGCCTACAAGGCCGAAGAACTCGGCCATCATCCGCAGATCATCATGGCGGGCCGGCGCATCAACGACGCCATGGGGCGCTATTTTGCACGCGAAATGATCAAGCGCATGATCCAAAACGGCAGTTGTATTAAAGACACGCGCGTTTTAATCCTGGGAATTACTTTTAAGGAAAATGTCCCGGACATCCGCAATTCGCGCGTGATCGATATCATAAACGAACTCACCGATTTCGGCATGGTGGTGGATGTTTGGGAACCGGTGGCGGATCCGGGTGAAGTGCATCACGAATACAAATTAACCCCGATCGATAAGCCCAAGGCCGGGGAATACGATGGCGTTCTCCTGGCCGTCAAGCACCGCGAATTTCTGGACCTTAAAATCGAGGGGCTCAAGGCCTTTTGCAAACCGAACGGGGTCTTTTATGATATCAAGGAAGTTTTTAAATAACCCCTACTACCCCAGTAATTTCGGCAGAGGGTACTTTTCGGGGTTTTTGGCGTAAAGATGTTTTTTAACATCAAGCCTCTCAAGTTGTAAAAATATCCCCCACGCCAGTCCGTGATTGGTGCCAAGCGCCACCATAATTTCGTGGACGCCTTTTTCGGCCGTAAAAACAATTTTGGCATCTTCGGGCAAGGCCGGATTGGTCCCGTGTGGATCATGAAGTTTGATTTTACCATCGATCCAGACTTTTAGGGGGCCATCATATCCAAGCCAGACGGCAAGTTTCATGGGTTCGGGGCACTCAAGCGAAAGTGCGTAAAAAACGTGCCGATCCTGAGACCCTAAGGCGACAATATCTTCGCGTACACTGCAAAAATACGTTGTATATTCTCTTGATGTAAATTTAAGTTCTTCCTTGGCGGATGGGTACGAAAGCGTTTGCAGTTTATCGGGCGATGGAAAAAAATTGCTGATTCGGATATGCTGCGCAAAGGAGGTTTTAAGCCGGCGGTCTATAACGGGAACCATGCCCATTACCGGCAAAGAGCGGTCCGCGGCATCGGTGATGTTGCAATAGGGGTTGGTGCCGAAGCCATAGAATAAAAAGCGTTCGCCGGAGGGCGCGGCAGGACTATTGTAATTAAGTATAATCCGGTCGCCCGCCAAGGTGGTTTTCCAAATATAGTGATTTGTCAAGGTTTCCGGGCTTTCGCTTAAATCAAATCCGCTCGGCCTCCCTGGGGCCACAAGGTGGCCGACGACATTTTTATAAGAAACAACAATGGTCGGCAGGCCGGTGCTCCGGTCCCGCACAACTACCGCATTTTTAAAAGTAATCGGCGCCTTATAGCGGCGATCGCGGTATTTAAGGGCAAGCGCAGCCTGCGCGCAGCGCAGGCCCAGACGGTTCTGGGCATCACCGGCAAGATGGATACTATCGTCAAGGTCAAGATCAATAGCCGGAACAACGACCAGATTTTTAATGGACTTCGGCAGCAAACGCTGCTGCTCCTGAATTGCATTCCAGGCGCGGCCATTGCCGATGGATTCGATCACCCGCGCAATCTGGACCATAATCACCGGCAGCGATTTGTCACGGCAATCGCATCGCACGGCGTCAACCAATTCCCGCATGCGAGGGGTATACAAAGGAACTTCGGCGGGACCGGCCTCGGAACAACCCTGATACCAGAAAAACCCGGCCACCGCACCGCCGTTTTTGACGATCCGGCGCAGCATCGCGCCGTAAAAACTTCCCGATCCAAGATGGGCGAGTTTTGGGTCCCACTGGGACATAAAAGTCCCGCCGTGAGCACAGGCAATAAGTCCCTGCGGTATATTGGTACGTTTAAAAAGTTCCTGGGCGAATGCCACCCCGGGACCAACGCCGATTTCCGGGGGCTTTACGGCCGCGCCGAGGTGAACTTTGTCAACGGCTTTATCCAGTTGATGCAGCGGATCGGCGGCAATGTCCCAGCGGTCGTCCATATAAAACGCGCGCGTAAAGGCATGCGGCGGCAGGGCATGTTTGGTGCGCCCGATCCCTTCCATGTTGGACTGCCCTGCCAGGACCCAAACGTCGCCTACTAAAACGTTGCTGATTTTTGTTTTGTCAAGCGTCGCGCCGAGCGTATCAATGATCGCAAGCATAATCGTGTAGGGTCCACCCACGGCCAAACCAATAATCCGGCCCGAAAAAGCAGTGCCGTCCGCGACGCCGACGCGCACATTTTTAAACTGCTTGAGCGCCGTTTTGCCCTTATAAACGTTTGCAACTAGAATGCCGCGATGGTTTGATTCGCCGCTAAAGCCGGCGGCGCTTACGTTTTTATTGTTGCGCTGCAATACCATGTTGTCAAACAAACCAACGATTATATTCATCATAGTCTCCTAAGAATGAATTAATTGTTTTTGAGCCCCAGCTCCATCATCCATTTCCAAAGCGGCACAAATTCAACCGATGCTTTTTTTCCAAACCATTCAACCTTTTCCATTCCCTGTTTACCTTCGGTTAGTATCAGTAGCTTTTTGCATTTCAGTTCCTCCCCGGCCGTCACAAGGGCGCGGATTTCACGCTCTTTTGTCGTTGGCTTATCTATGTTCCAGCATACCTGAATTATCTGTTCGACCTTTCTGTTTCGTACCACGACAAAGTCCGCCTCGTGCTGCTGGACATTTTTCCAAAAGAATACTTCGCACTCACCATCTAATTCCCGTTTACGCAACCGCACCGCCACCGCATTTTCCGCAAGCCTGCCGGTTCCCTCGCTCACCCTGAATGCCCCGGCCTCAATAAACCCATTGTCAATGCAATATATTTTCCTGTTTGCCTTTGCCTGTTCCTTAACTTTATAGGAAAATCGTCTCAACGAAAAAAACAAAAACGCCTCTTCAAGATATTTTAAATATTTTTCCACGGTATGTGCGCTTTTGCATTTAGTCACTTCCGCCAGCGTTCTGTATGAATACTCACTGCCGACATTTGACATTAGATATCGCGTAAGATCCTCGATCCCATCAACAGACCGTATCTTGAATCGTTTTACGATGTCCTTGTATATAATGGATTCAAGAAGCGTGGATAAATAGGTCTTCCGGTCGATATTCTTTATCAGCGGCTCCGGATACCCGCCATCCCGCAGATAGTTATACAAGTGCTGTTGGTATTCCGGTTGCGTCGCCGGTTGTTTCTTGATTGCAACCGAAGCATATTCGTTGAATGAAAAAGGGAAAAGCATCAAAGGAATGTGCCTGCCCGTTAGGTGTGTCGCAAACTCTGAGCTTAATAGATGCGCATTGCTTCCCGTTACCACGAGCCGCCGCCCCTGGCGTTGCAACCGATTTATCAGAAGTTCCCACCGGTCTACATTCTGTATTTCATCAAGCAGTAAATCCGTTGGATTGTCATAGATGGCGTCCACTGCGGACAACAGTTCGTCGT
>JAQUMP010000363.1 GCA_028718065.1 Chitinivibrionales bacterium
GACGGCGTCATTTGACCATTGCGAATAATCGCCGTATTGGTTATTGACCACATTCTGATAATCTACCCACGAATCATCCTCCACTTTTAAATAAAGGTAAACCCCTGTCTGGCCATAAGCGGCGTAAACCGTTAATTGCGCGTCGAGCGGGCCGACCATAGGGACCGTGCCGCCTGCGCAGCACGATGGATCGCAATACTGATAGTCAAGTTTATCGGTGCATACGTCCCAGGCGTTCCAAAAAGGCGCGCGAATACCGTCGGTAGTGCTGAAATCGGCCTCCTGGGCGGCGGAGAGCTGATACGCCACTAAAACAAAATCCGTTACATCCGGCGGATAAACCGATTGGGCGTTAACAATTGAGATCAATCCTGTTGCGACAAGTAACGATAGAACAAACCTAAATCTTATCATACCCTTCCTCCTTCTTAAAATTTAAGCAGAGTGTTATGCGTTTAAATTTTGTGCGATTATTAATTGCGCCAAACCTTAGCTACACTTTTCTGCAGATCTACGCGAAGTTCGTTCGCTCTATAATATACTTGATATTTTTACAAATATAGTCAAAAAAGTCAAAAAAATGCGCTTGAACACTTAGGATTAATCGATGTAGCTCACCCTCTCAGCTTCGCCGGTTCCCCCTCTCCGCGAGAGAAGGGGATAAAAAGGAGGGAGTTAAAGCCGTACAAGCTGCGGGGATTTAAACCCAATAGATAAAAACCTATCGCAGTCGAACAACTCTAAACCCGGTCGTGCTGCTCGAACCGCTCTGATAGGAGGCGTTGCGTTTTGCGCTTTGCATATCGGTTACGTTGGCCACGTAGCTGCCATTTGCGAAGGTATAGGCGCAAGCGCGTATAACACACATTGCCCCAGTTGTCGGACCGGTCGGATCAATCTGGGGACCGCTGGTATATGCTCCATCGAAGTCATTACACCACTCCCACACATTACCCGCCATGTCATATAATCCCCAGGCATTGGGCAATTTTGTCGCAACAGAATGCGTTGTATTTCCGGAATTGCCGTTCCACCAGGCGTAACCGTCGACGCCGGCGGTGTCGTCCCCCCAGTAATAGAGCGTCGTTGATCCTGCGCGGCAGGCATATTCCCACTCCGCCTCGGTCGGCAGATGATATCCGTTCTTGCTAAAATCACAAGCCCACGTTGCATTCCAGGAATATGTTCCCGCTTGATAACAGGTGTCAAGCCCCATCATCTTGCTCAGGGCGTTGCAATACCGTGCCGCATCGTACCATTGTACCGTTTCCACCGGCAGGGTGGAATCGCCGGTAAAATGCGACGGGTTGGTTCCCATAACCGCTTTATACCGCTGCTGCGTTACGACCGTTGTGTCCATCCAGAAATCTTTACTGATAGTCACATCGTGCACCGGGACGGCAACCCCGGCTTGACCCATGGAAAATGTTCCGGCATGGACCAGCCGCATGCCCCGGATTGAGATGTTTTTAACCACGGCCGTGCGCGCGGGGGAGTAGGCGCCGCTGTCGCCGACGCTGTCGTAGGCGATTACCTTAAAACTTATTCCCAGTGAGTCAACGTGGGATAACTGCACGAACGTGTCCGCAATGGCGGTCGCCAATTCCGTATCGCCCAGATTATTGCGGTTGATTAAAACCCGGTATTTTACGGATTGACCGTTCGGATCGGGGCATTTGCTCCAGCTTAATATCGCGTCCGACCAGATGCTGTCGCCGTTACTGGCGGGATATGTTATCACCGGTGCCGGCGGCGGACGATTGACGATATTCCCATAAACAACATTGCTTCCAACGCTCCAGACGTTTTCACTGTCTTTCTGAAAGACCCGGTAATAGCGCGGCTGCCAGGAAGAGTCGGGTGTGGTGTTGGTATAGTTTATGATGCCGCTATCGCTAACGGTCGCCCAGAGCTCCTTGGTGGTGTCCACCGTGCTGTCGGTACTCCGGTAAATCTTGTACGAGCTAAAATCGGTCTCTGCCGTCTTGCTGTATTGGACCGTAATGGTGTTCGTGGTACTGTCGATACTTGTAATTGTCAATGCCCGCGGCCGGATGCGCACCCGGAAACCCTTTACTACCACGTTGCTGTCATCGTCGGTGATGCGCACCTTTACGCTGTCCCAAGCGCAGGCGTCGCCGGTGGCAAAGGAAGCGCTTGCGCCGCCGGAAAGGCCGAGGCTGCCGATGTTCTTAAAGGTCCCGCTGTTGGCGCTGTCCATTTCCACAACCATGCTCCCGAATTGCTGCTGCACGTACACCGAGCAGCGCACCGTGCCGCCGTGCTCCACGACCGTGTCGGCGGAGATAAATTTGACCTTGGGAACGTCCTGGAGCACCGTTACTTTAACCGTGTCGTAGAGCGCCGTGCCGGCGTCGTCGCGGCAGTAAACAACCGCTTTGTAAACTCCCGCCTTGATATATTTATGCGGCCGGGAAACCAGCGTGTCTTTGGTGGCCAGGGTATCGTCCCAAACGCCCGTGCCTTCAAAATCCCATTTATAAACGGCGATGCCGGAGTAAACGTTGGACACATGGCTTACGATCCAGCCGGTGTCCTTGATCCGCACCGACGTATCCTGGGCGGTAATTGAAATGGCGTTAACCTTAAATGACCAAATCTGCGTTGCCGGATTGCCCGCCGAATCCAGCACCGTTGCCGTTGCCGTGTAGTCTCCATCGGCAAGTCGCTTGGCGGAAGTATAGGAAAATTTTGTCGCGTCGAGCGTAAGCAGGCTGTCGGGGATCGTGTCGTTGTTGAGTTTAAGAAAAAACGTATGCGGCGAAATGCCGGAGCCTGCATCGGCAAATGATGCCGACAATGTTGGGAAACGGCTCGCTACCACGCCGGTAGGCGCCATTTGGCTTATCACCGGAAGATCACTGTCCGGTAATGTTACTAACGGTAAAACATTAATTCTGCCGGCCGCGATCACCACGCTGTCTAAAATAAGGGGCTTAAAGACCTTGTATTTCTGATCGGTAAAGGCAATCGAATAGGTTCCCGGCGGTAAACCGGAGGCCATTTCGTAAAGGCCGTCGCCGCGGGTAAAAAGCGGCGATATTTGCACCCCTGCAACGGCTTTATTGGTAAAAACAACCTCAATGCTGTCGGCCGCGCCTTTGCCCGCAAAACGGGCAATTCCTTTAGCGCCCGCAAGGTAAACGCCGTGCACCGTTACGAATACCGTATCGTAAAGCGAAAAACCGGACTTATCGGTTATGTTGAAAACAGCTTTATACGGTCCGGAATCATTAAACGTGTGCTCGGTCCGGGAGCCTTTATAAGTACCGGTTCCATCGCCGAAATTCCAGCTCGAGGTTGCCTTGGCGGTATCATCCAGCAAATTGGCCGTGTCACCCTCTAAAAAGGCAACAAAAGTAATCGGCTGCCCCGCAAACGCGGCAGGTTCGGTTTGTAAACTGTCCGCGAGCGTATCGGAAAGGGTTATGGTCGCAAGCCCGCTGGTGTCGGCGCCGTAGGCTCTGAGATTATACTGCAGGAGGTCGCTAGGTTTTGTTATCTTGTCTTTGGAACAGCTCACGAGCAGCGCCACGGCGCATGCCGTAAACACAATCAAGGATGATTTTTTCATGACAAACCCCGGTCTCCCGTTAAAGGTAGAAGTAATTCCGTGTAGGACAAATTATTGCAACTCAATATAATTGAAAGTGTTCTGCTTTATGCTTTACAAGGTAGCTTTTATCGGGAGTAATGGTGCGGTTTAAACCATTTTAAACCACACCATCAAGTCGTAAATAAAGGCCGATGTTACCGGACTACCGATACTTGTTCTTTTTTAACAATATCACCCACTTTAAATTCCTGAACATAAATGCTATGCGGCAACAGCGTCACCGGCAATTTAAAGGAGTGTGCGCCCGCCTGCTGGACATTGTTTACAAAGGAACATATCGTTTTCCCCTGCATGTCGTAGTATTTTATGCTCACGAATGCGGGGGTTGCGAGAGTGTAATTAATAATATTTCCGGCCTTCTGATAAGGGAAAGATTTAACGGCCGCTCTCGGCGCGATAACGGCGACAGGATGAGGGTCGGTGCTGAGTTGGGCTCTCAGGGTAGGACAAAATGCGATGGAGGTATACACGCAATTATGGTAGGGTTCCCACACGTATGACGCTTTATAAGGCCGAGCCTCATACATAGTTGTATAGCTCGTGCCCAAATAATCCTGTACCGAGTTTGGTGCCCAGCCGCACAACGCCGTCCAGCTCGTTCCAGCATCCGTTGATTTAAACATGCAGTTACCATTAGTTCCTTGGTAGCAAACAACAGCCATAGTGTTTTCGTTCTCGCCAAAAAATGGCCCTTGCAGAATCCATGTCTGGTCCGGCTGGCCTGCGGCATACAATTGTGACAGCGTTTGAGGCTGGCTTGTCTGCCGTACCCCTTGCTTTTGCCAGGTAGCGCCCTTGTCCGCGCTCACGATAAGACCGCCGTGCGCGGCGCCTATGT
>JAQUMP010000364.1 GCA_028718065.1 Chitinivibrionales bacterium
CATCGATCTCTATCATTATCGGAAGCGCCGGGACAATTACCATACCTTCGCCATGGCGGCCTCCCAAAAAGCCGATAGCGCATCCGGACAATAAAAACGCCGCAATCAAGCCGACAAGCACTGCTTTTATCATAATTCCTCCTAAAAATTTGTTAGACATTTGTTGCACGGAACATGGGGTTATTTAAAAAACCGTAACGCTTTTCTGATAGGTATTCGGTCAACCCGCAGTATTTAGGTTCTTTTCATAGAGAGTATAATCCGCAATTCTTATGCCATAACCATTATCCACAATCCATCTTTTTTCCCTTATGTCGTAGCGAATGTTCGCGTTTTAGCTAAAAAAGTTCTCATAATATAGAATTATTAAAAAAGGCAGTAAAAAACAGACGTAGAATTGCCATTGGCATGTAGCTTGCAGTGTATCTGTCTAACAAGCGAAAGGGCGCCGTGATAATCGATGAAGGAACGGGCCGGCGGCCTGAATCTCCGATCCCCGGTAATCATCCGTTAGACGATACTTTGCACACATTTCGCAACCGGCAGACTTGTCGCCATTGTCAAGATTCGGATTGCAGGAGCCTTTCCTGTTTATGGGAAGGGGGTTCTTGATGCGGAAATGATTTGCGGATTACTTGCATGGTATCCATTTTAGAGCCGGTGTCGTTTTTTTATAAAAGAGTAATACCATCTTAAAAGCCCCTTTAATCCTGCGCAGGATACGTTTATTTAATATGCGGAGCGCTCCACCGCCGCCCTCGGCGCAAGAGGCGCTTGAATATCCGCTTTTAAGCGATCTTTTTAGTCTTGAACAGCTTGACAAGCACGGCGAGGCCCAAGCGCGCCAGCATAAGCTCGACCGCCGGCCCGGCCGTGAAAAACTCCTGCCCCGCTTGGCCCGCAACGAAAAAATATTGACCGAAACGCATGCATTGCTCACGAGCGCAACGTCGGCCTCGGCCGGCCTCATGCCTGCCGGGGCGTGGCTTTTAGACAATTTCTTTCTCATCAAAGAACAAATCCAATTGGCCCGCCAACATTTTCCCCGGCCCTACAGCCGGCAACTGCCCCGTCTTCGCGCCGGTCAATCGGTCGGACTGCCGCGGGTGTATGAGATCGTGCGCGACTTGATCTGCCATGTAGACGGCCGCGTGGACGAAAACAATCTCCGCACCATCATTGCTTCGTATCAGAGGGTAACCTGGCTTAAATTAGGCGAGCTCTGGGCCGTTCCTATTATGCTGCGCCTTGCGCTCATAGAAAATATCGCGCGCATCGCCGCGCGCATTGCCGCGCGCCTGCGCGACGGCGACCGGGCCGATTACTGGGCCGCGCGCATGCTGGAAACGGCCGCGAGCGACCCCAAGAACATTATTCTTGACATAGCAGATATGGCGCGCGCCGATATACCCATGAGCTGCGCCTTTATCGCCGAGCTGGTGCGCCGGCTCCAAAGCCATAATCCGGCGCTGGCGCTGGCCCTGACCTGGATCGAACAGCGCCTGACCGAACAGGGTCAAACAATTGAGCGGCAGGTGCAATTAGACAGCCAACAGCAGGCCACCAACCACATCGCGATCGGCAATAGCATCCAAAGCCTTAGGTTCTTGACCTCGATTAATTGGAAAGATTTTGTCGAGGCCATGAGCCGCGTGGAAAGCATTCTGCGCAATGATCCGGCCGGGGTTTATGCTGAAATGGACTTTACTACGCGCGATACCTACCGGCATGTCATCGAAAAAATCGCCAAACAAAGCCATGCCACCGAGGAGACGGTGGCTGCGCAAGCGGTCGCCTTGGCGCACGGCAGGCAGGCGACCCATGTCGGCGCCTATCTCATTCATCACGGGCTCCCGGTGTTGGAACACGCGGTAGGGATGCGCTTGACTATCAGGGACAGGCTGGAGCGCCTGAGAAAAAAAATACCCCTGCTGTTATACGGCGGGGCAATCCTGGGTGTTACGCTGGTCTTTACCGCTTTGTCCTTAGGAGCAATTCACGGCGCGTCGGCGAGCTAGCGGTGGGTCATGGGCGTTTGCATGGCCCTTGGATTCAGCCAAACGGCCTTGGCCTTGGCAAACTGGGCGGCCACCCGAGCGGTAAAGCCCTCCTTGCTCCCCCGGATGGATTTTTCGGCGGGCATTCCGCCTGAATCGACAACGCTTATTACCGTGCCGACCATGCTCGCGGGTCCGCGCGCCGTTGCCGCTTTATTGGACAAAATGGAAGTATGCTATTTGTCAAACCGCGCCGACAATCTTTACTTTAGCATACTCACGGATTTTGAGGATGCCGGCGCCCAGACGCTGCCCGGCGACGAAGCGCTTTTTAACCAGGCGCGCGAGGGCATGCGGCGGCTGAACGATACCTATGCCCGCGATGGGCGCCGGCCGTTTCTTTTTTTTCACCGGCCGCGCGCCTGGAACGAACGTGAACGACGCTGGATGGGCTACGAGCGCAAGCGCGGCAAGCTTGAGGCCTTAAATGCCTTTCTGCGCGCCCCGGAAAAAAGCGGCCTTTTAATCGAAGGCGACCCGGCAATAGCGCATGACGTAAAGTATGTCCTGACGCTCGATACCGACACCGATCTGCCCCGCGATTGCGCCCGGCATTTAATCGAAGCCATGGCGCACCCGCTGAATGCGCCCGTTTACGATAGCGTTAAGGGCCGCGTTGTGGATGGTTATACGATTTTGCAGCCGCGGGTCGTATCGAGCCTGCCCGCCGCAAACGCCTCGTGGTATTCGCGGATTTTCGGCAGCGACTCCGGGATCGATCCCTATACGCGCGCGGTATCGGACGTGTATCAGGACCTTTTTCAAGAAGGTTCTTTTATCGGCAAAGGGATTTACGATGTGGATATGTTCGCCAAGGTCATGGCCGACCGGCTGCCGGAGGACCGGATTTTAAGCCACGATCTTCTGGAGGGCGCCTATGTTCGATCGGGGCTCATAAGCGATGTCCAATTGGTCGATGAATTTCCTGAGCGCTTCAGCGAGGACCATGCGCGCCGCCATCGCTGGATCCGCGGCGATTGGCAGATTGCGTCCTGGGCAACGCCGTGGGCGCCCGCTTTCCGGCGGAAATCGGCTAAAAACCCTATTTCGCTTTTGTCACGCTGGAAAATATTTGATAATCTAAGGCGAAGCTTGGCGCCGGCGGCAATGCTGTTGTTGATCGTCGTGAGTTGGATCATGCTTACGCCCTCCTGGTTGGGCCTGGAATTGGTCATGGCCATGCTCCTGGCGCCATCCGTCCCCGTGGTTGTTTTTAAGGCCGTGCGGATTCCCTCCCGTTTTCCGCTCTACGCGCATGCCCGCTCCGTGGCTGGGGCCGTGGGCCTTCAGCTCTTTCAAGCTTTTTTTACGCTGGCGGTGCTGCCGTTTGAGGCGTTTTCCTACCTCGATGCCATTCTGCGCACCTGGTATCGGATGCTCATATCGCACCGTAAACTTTTGCAATGGACGGTCTCCGGCAAAACCAAATTCGACCATGGCAAAGGGCCCTGGGGATATTTTCGCCTGATGGGGTCGGCCCCGCTGTTTGCCGCGGCCCTGGGCCTTTGTTTATTGACTAATGGTAGCGCGGATGCGTGGCCGGCGCTCGGCGTGTGGTTTTTGTCGCCCCTGCTGCCATGGTGGTTGAGCCGGCCGCGCGCGTCCCGGTTACCGCGTGTCTCCGAGGAACAGCGCGACTTCTTAAAAAAAATTGCCCGCAAGACGTGGCGCTACTTCGAAACGTTTGCCGGGGCCGACGACAACTGGCTCCCGGCCGACAACTTCCAGGAAGCGCCGCGCGAGGCCATTGCGCACCGTACCTCGCCCACCAACATCGGCCTGATGCTTCTTTCCAACCTGGGCGCCTATGATCTGGGCTACCTTTGCGCGGGGCAATTAATTGACAAAACGCGTAAATCCTTTAAAAGCCTGCTGACGCTGCCGCGCTTTAAGGGCCATTTTTTGAACTGGTACGATACCAAAACCCTGCAGCCCTTGCCGCCGCAGTATGTTTCGACCGTGGACAGCGGTAACCTGGCGGGGTATCTGCTTACGCTGCGGACCGGCCTGCTGGAACTGGCCAACCGCCCGATTTTTGAAACGCGGGCCTATGCAGGCCTTTTGGACACGCTCAGCGTGCTCGCGGAGCTCATCGCTCAATCAAAAGTAAAAAGTCCCGCGGCGATCCGGGGTTTGGAATCGCTTGCGGCAACCCTGCGGGAATATGGGGCCGGGTCGGCCGGATTAGAAGTGACCCTGAGAAATATCCGCGGGATCAAAACTCAAAGCCATGAACTGCGTGCATTGACGGAAGATAATGCAGGGTCTGAAACGACCTGGTGGTTTAGGGCCTTTGAAGCCCAGTGTACCGCACTGGAAGAAGAGCTGCTTTTTCTGGCGCCGTGGCTGGCAACGCCGTTACCTTCGGCGATAAACCCCGCGCTACGACACGAATTAGACCATAATCGCGCCCTTGGGCAATTGGCGCTTCT
>JAQUMP010000365.1 GCA_028718065.1 Chitinivibrionales bacterium
TTTTGTCGGACATCCGTTTTGCCAAGGCCGACGGCACGACTCCGCTGCCCTATTTTATTGAACGTTTCGACCCCACCGCCCTGGATTCAATTGCAATCTGGGTCCTAATGGATACGGTCAAGGGCGGGGCCTCAAACCAGATCACGATGTATTGGGGTAATGCCTCCGCGGTTACCAAATCGAGCTCTTCGTCGGTTTTTGATACGGCGAAAGGGTTTGAACTTGCCATGGAATTTCCCCAGGGCGGCGCCAACGCCCAGTTTACCGATCAAACCCAGAACGCCTTTGCCGGCAAACGGTCCGGACAGCCGGTGCCGAAAAAAATCGGGAGTATTATCGGTCAAGGAATGTATCATAGCGGCGACGGCAATGTCGCCATCGGAAGCATCACCTCCCCAACCCCGCAGCTTGAACCCGCAAGCCTTACGGTTTCGGCATGGGTGAAACGCGACGGATATCGTTCATTTTATCCACGAGTAGTTTCCTACGATGACGGCGCCGGCGTGGCCCATTCGTATGCTATCGCCGAAAACACCCAATCGAATTATACTTCCCTGATCGTAACCGATACAATTACCACGCAACCTACGCATGTCGAGTTTACTCGACGTGACAATCCGGACTCAAACGGAAACGCTTATATCGGCAGCACCTCCGCAATATTGCAGGACCAAAAGTGGACCCTTTTAACCGGTACCACCGATGCAGCCACGGGCATCATGAATTTTTATTTTAACGATTCGCTTATCGGCACCCTTACTGATATGGGGCCGATCGATTATCCGGCCGCACCGAAGGGCGGAGATCATTATTTTAATATCGGTGGTTATTCGCAAAACACCTTTAAAGGCACCATTGACGATGTGCGCCTTTTGCGCGTTGCCAAGGACGCGGACTGGGTAAAGCTCAGCTACCTTACCCAGAAAGAGGATCAGACTATTGTCTCGATCCCGGCCGTCGGGGTCCTTATGCCAGGCAAAAGCAGCCGTCAATATTCCCTGCAGGTAACTCCCACCTATCGAAACGGTCAACTTTTTATTAATTACCGTTCCGGGCTCAGCCGGCAGGCCAATGCGCACTGCCGTATGTACACCATGTCGGGGCACACCGTTCTGGAAAGCTCGCTTGATGCTTCATCGGGGTTGCTCGTCTTGAACCTGGCGGGAAAAGGCATTGCACCCGGGGTATATATCTTGAGCGTGAATGTGGGCGATGGTCACGGTAAAATCGTCCAGAGCTTAAAATCAAAATTTTCCTATTTGCCTTGATTAATTAGGACCCGCACTTTAAATCACCATGTACTCCGGCAAAAGCCGGGTACATGGTGATTTTTATTTAAAATACTTTTCCAAACTTTTCCCCAATTGATTAATTGCGCTCTTTACTTCGGGGCTGTTGATTACGTTCGTCGCGGCGCGATTAACGATGCGCTGGTCGATGGCGATCTGCGGGGCCTGCATCGTACCGCGCAAGCCGCACTTAAAAGCGCATCGGTCGGGGTTTACCGGCAGGAGGGAATTGCGCACGATCGGCGCAAGCGACCTGCTGAATTCGCTGGAAAAAACAGCCTCGACCTGTTCCGATAAGTACCCGTTCAGATCGACCCAGCCCTGTGCCGTAAAGTCAAGCGGTTCTCCCAAGCCTTTTAGGTCGGGCGTATAAATGCGCCCTTTGCTCAAAGAAACCTCCGAGGTAATCGTGGAAAATTTTATGGCGGAAAGCTGCGGCAGCGCCATAAGCACGCTCAGGCTCTTTTGCAGCGGGAGATCGCTGGCCGAACAATTAATAATTTTTATACTCCCCTTTGCTTTGAGAGAATCGGCTATGAGCGGGCTTCGGCCGAAATTCATGGCGGCATCCAGCGTGCCCGCCACTCGGCCGGGGCCGGCCTTGGCGGCCGCATATAGCCCCTCAATTTTAAGGTGCGAAACGGCAACCTTCGCGTTTTGCAGGACGCCCTCCTTTAAATCCAGGGCGCCCTGCAGTTCCAGGCCGCCACCGTACAGGGCTGCGTTGCATTCGTCAATGACTGCCTGAAACCCCGCCACCTGGAACCGGGCGGTAAGCGTTGCGGCCTGCCACTGGCCCATAACGGTTACATTTTTAATCGCGCACTGGCCCGTAAGCGTAACAGCGCGCCGCAGCGCGACCTTAAGTTCAAGGTTAATTCCTTTAAGGACAACAAGCGCCGCGCGCTTCCGCATCACGGAAATGTCCGCGTTGGACAGGGAAATCGAGCGCACGATAACGGTATAGGGAAATGCGGCGAGCATGCCGGCGATTTTGTCGAAGGAGAATTGCTCCGGAGGAGGCCGCCCGCCGTTTTGCGCGGCGGGAAGATTGCAGCGCACACGCGGGTCCTGCAACGCTATTTTTTTTATAACGCAATATTTAAAAAGAAGCGGGAAAAGATGATACGACACACTTAAGCGCGGAATTGAGCATGAAAAGGCGGCGCCGGTTACGTCGCGCCGGGCGCACTCTATTTTTTTTAAGGAGACACCGGTCCACAAGGTGATCGTAAGATCCTCTATGGAGCAGGAGTCGACAAAGTTTTTTTTAAGGATCTGCACCGCTTTTTCTTTGAGCGCCGGGTTGGAAACCGGAATAAATCCGGCAATAAAAACAATTGTAAAAAGCGCTCCCAAACCTATGAGAATAGATTTTAAAATTGGATGCCGGCGTGGTTTGGTCGGGATGGTTTGAGGGGTTTGCATATTATTAATTAAAGAATATACAATTTCATCACCCTATCCACTTATTAAAACTTTCCCTTGCGTATTCGCACAAGAAAACCCTATATTTTTGGGGCTCTATACTTTAAGAAAGGATTGCGACAATGAGATGTTGTGCAATTTTAATTCTGGCCTTGCTCGCCGTCGGCTGCTCTTCGCGGGTACCATTGACAAAAGGATTAATTCAGGACTACCGGCTTTCGGATAACGACATCCCCAAGCTGCAATTGTATATTTCCGACGGGATTCTCCTGGAAAAACGCCTGACGACCATCGACAAAAACATCGACTCCGCCAGCTTTGCCCTTAAAAAAGTGGAGGATTATTTTGTCAAGCAGGTCTATTTTAAAAAAGGAACGCCTTGCATCGCGGTGAGCGCCGCCGCCGATAAGGTTGCCGTTGCCTTTGAGCAGCCCGGCGATAACCTTTCCTTTGTAGCCAGACCGCATGCCCCAGGGACGCCATTTACCTATGAACCGGACAAAAAATTCCAGCGCGACAGTACGGAAGACCGCCCTGCGGCGGCAGGATTCAGCAAATGGAAAATAACCGGCAACGAAACCTACAACGACACCTCCTATAACGTGCTCATTAAAAACGACCTGCCGTATCTGCTCGTGGACAAAACCAGCCTCAAGAATTTTACGATCGTTGCCCGCAAAGTCAAAGGGCTTAGACAGATGGAAATTAACGCAAAATAATAGATATTTCGGTTTACACATACGACCAACACCCCTGTTTAGTTTTGCATACATCTGCTCATTGCAATGAGCGTTTTTTAATGTTAAATGCTCGTTTAATGTTGTTATCAGGCATGCTTTAGGGTATCTTATTGATAGGCGCTCATTAGACATAATGAATTTAGCTCGGCGATTATTCACAAACATGCAAGCCAAAGGAGAAACACCGCCACTATGAACATTTTGAGTTTCTTAAGCTCGGCGACGGCAAGATTGGTTTTTAAGAGTAAAACAAACAACTAATAATAGCTTTTAAGGAGGTCTCTAATGTATACCCCAAATTTGCGCGGCAAAACCGCAATTCTATTTTCATCTTTGATGCTTTTAGCTTTTTCGGTCTATTCCCAGGTTGCCTCTCCCCCAAATATTACAGTCCCTATTACCACGACGCACACCTATACCATATCCGGAACCGTCTTTTCGGAAAAATGTCCGCCGAATCCGGCCATGGGAATGCCCTGCTTGCTTTCGCCGGTGCCGGGTTGCACCGTTTCGGTAAGCCCGGTTTATGCCACCCCAAGCGGTGCGGGCGTTTATAATCTTCCGAATATCTGGATCAACACCGCCGTCACCGATGCGAATGGCAAGTATTCCATTGCCATTAATGTCCTGCCGAATTCAACCGTCGGCGTTTCCGCCGCTAAATCCGGCATGGGCGTTGCGCCGCCGGTTACCGTATCACTTGTTAACGACTCCACAACGGTCAATCTCGTGCTGCAAAGCGTTGTTATTCCTCCCCCGCCGACAAAAGATTCTGCAACCTTGCAAGGCACCGTCAGCACCGTCATTAACCCCCCGAATCCGGCAATGGGGATGCTTTCCAAGATCGAGCCGGTCCCAAGTTGCACCGTCGTTGTTTCTCCGATGATGGTCCCGATGATATATCCTACCCCGCCGCAGTTCCTGCCGCGCACGGCCGTTACCGACGCCAACGGGCATTACTCGCTCAGCCTTTCGGCGGGCGACTACATTGTCTCGGCCCAAAAGTCCGGTCTTGGTTCCGCTCAGGCA
>JAQUMP010000366.1 GCA_028718065.1 Chitinivibrionales bacterium
CGGAGCTTATTTCCACGCACCCGCTTAAGGCGGCGGAGGTCACGGTCAACGAAATCGAGGACAATCCCGGTTTTTATTCGGTTTCACTTTCCGTAATGCCGCATTTTCAGATCGAAGGCATCGACATTAACCTGTCGCTGGTTTCGCAGATGCCAAAAGGAAAATAACCCGGCTGGACAGAGCGGGACTTTTGCACCAGCCGCAAAAATCCCGAGAATTCCGTCGGGTTTTTATTGTAAACGTCAGGAATTGTTATAACCTTTTTCAAGGAGATACGATATGCCGATTCCCGCATATATGTGGTTAAAGGACGAAACCGGCGCCGATATTAAAGGCTCGGTCGATGTGGCCGGCCGTGAAGGCAGCGTCGAGGTGTTGGAATTCCATCACGAAGTGCGCATCCCCACCGACCCGGACACGGGGCGCCTTACCGGCACGCGCAAACACGAATCCCTCACCATCGTCAAGGCCTTCGATGCGGCCTCGCCGTACCTGTACAAGGCCGTGTGCGAAGGCCAGACCTTTAAGACCGTGGAGCTCAAGTGGTTTCAGATCGACGAGACCGGCACCGAAACGGAATATTTTAACCACAAGCTCGAAGGCGTTAAAGTGTGTTCGGTAAAACCGGTCATGTATAATGTCAAGGACCCTTCCAAGGAACGCCTGGTGCACTTGGAAGAGGTTTCCATGCGCTATAAAAAAATCGTCTGGACCTACCTCGACGGCAATCTGCAGGCCTCGGATTCCTGGGGCGAAGGCCGGTAATTTATCGTTATAGGGCACGTTGCAACGTGCCCCTACTTTCAACTAAAAAGGCTTCTCGTATTTCGAGGGGCCTTTTTTTATTGCCCACAAAACGGTATACTAAAGAATATGCGCATTGCCTTTGACTGTCGTCCTTTACAAACCGGATACGCCGGCAACGGCGTGGGGACTTTTGTGCGCAACGTTGCCGCGCGCCTGGCGCGCCATCCGATCGCCGAAAACATTATCTTTTGCGGCGCTTCTTCGCGGCCGCCATTTCCGGGCGTGCATTATTACCGGCTGCACCGGCCGCCGCTCCGTGCCTGGATGGGAGAGCAGCTTTTATGGCCGCTTGACATAAAGCGAATGAAGGCCGATGTCTTTCATGCCACGGTGAGCCTGGGGCCGCTGCGCGACATTGGGTTTCCGCTCTGGTGCCCGGCCGCGGGTATTGCCACGATCCACGATCTTAATTGTCTCTCCTTCGGGCCGCTTTCCGCATTGTCAAAGACCAAATCGTTTTGGATCCAGCGCAGGGCCGTAAAGCGGGCGCGCCATATTATTACCGTTTCAAAGCATGTTAAAAATGACATAATTAAGTATCTCAACGTTCCTGAAGAAAAGATTTTGGTCGTACCGGAAGCCGTCGACGATGCCCTGCGGGAAATAGTCGACCGTAAATTATTTGAGAAGCTGCCCGAAAGCCAAAAGCCGTTCATACTTGGCATGGGCGAGACCGCCAATAAAAACATTGCCGCGGTCATTAAAGTTTTCGAGCAATTGGCGCAGGGCGGCTACACGGGTTTCTTACGGATTATCGGGCGGTTTGAAGATCAGATTCCTGAAGTCAAGGCGCTATATAATAAAAGTTTATTTAAGAAGCGCATTTTTTTTCCGGGCCGCCTCGAACTTTCGTCGCTGGCGGCGCACTATGCCCAATGTTCTTTTTTTATTTTTCCTTCCTTTTGCGAAGGCTTCGGCCTGCCGCTCGTCGAGGCCATGTACTGCGGCGCTCCGGTGATCGCCGCCGACACGACCTCCCTGCCGGAAGCAGGAGGATCGGCGGCGCAGTATGAAGCCCCGACAAATATCGCAGGAATGGCCACGCTGGCGCGCCGTATTCTGGACGACGGTTCTTTTCGCGGCGAGTGCGTTCGTCGCGGACGGCAGCATGCCGGAAGTTTATCGTGGGACAAAACGGTCGAAGTCATGGTAGCGCTCTATGAAAAACTTGCTTCGCCGGATCGCTAAAAAAGGCGGCCGGCGCTTATTGCGAAGATCATTGACCGATGCGCAAATTGTCGCGAGCCTTAACCAAGCCGCGGCGATCGCTTTTTTCATAGGTGGCGGCATCGGCGATGCGATCATGGCTTGGCCCGCGCTTGCTTTTTGCGCGCGCTGCCGGCCGCATGCCCGGCTCGATGTCTTTGCGCCGGCGGCGCAAGGGCGGCTTTTGCAGAGCTTGTTCGCGCCCTTGGGGATTAAAAGCCTTACGGCAACAACGATCGCAGGTTTTTTAGCGCACCGGAAAAATCCTCCCTACGACATTTCGTTTACAAACACAATCGCCGCCTTTTCGGTGCGTATCGAGCTTGCCGCCCGGACGTCTTGTAGCGCCGCCTATGGGTTCTGCTATCCGGACGAATCGGTCGCCGAGCGCAGCTACGACCGCTGCCGCGCGCAGCACGCCACCGACCACGATATCGTCCAGAATATAGCGCTCGTTAGCGGCGCATTTGCAATGCCGTTTACCGAACAAGACCAATGTTATCCGCCCTCTCTTTGGAACCCGGCGATCGCCGAAACGCCCTTCGTCCTGATCCATCCCGGCGTGCGGCAGGGTTATGCATACAAAATGTGGCCGGAGGACAATTATCGGGCCATTATCGAAAAATTACGGGAAAAAAAATATAAAATTAAAATATTAATCGGACCCGCGGATCGTGATTCAGGCGTGGCATTTTCGAATATAAAGGGTGTGGAATTTTTAGTTGAACCCGAAGCAAGTGTTCTGCTTAACGAATTCAAGCAAGCTACACTTTTTCTGGGCAATGATAGCGGCCCGGCGCACATCGCCGCCTTTCTGGGCGTGCCGGGAATCACCCTGATCGGCCCGGTTGATCCGCGGCGTAGCGAACCGCGCGGCCCAAACAGCCTTACCATTTACAACCGGCAATCCTGTTCACCCTGCCATTTTGGCCGCAGGAGCTGCCGGGACTCTATCTGCATGCGCAACATTACCGTGGAACAGGTATGGGCGGCCGTTGAGCGGTGTTTCTGTTGCGGGAACATTTAGAAGTTCCGAAATAAATACTTTCATAGGCAAACTCACCCCAACTCCCCAAGCCCCTCTTCCCCTCTCTCGCGAGAGAGGGGAAGAGGGGTGGCCGAAGGCCGGGGTGATGAGGTGAGTTAAAATATGCCGGATGAGCAACATTCATTATTTATTTAATGTATATTTAAGTGCTTATCAGCTCGTAAATAAAGAATTTTTAAATTCGTAATCAAATTTTAGGCAAATATAAAAAATGAACGTTCCTCAGCATATCGGCATTATCATGGACGGCAACGGCCGCTGGGCTAAAAAGCGCGGATTGCCGCGCATTGCCGGCCATCGCGCCGGGACCGACGCCACGCGCACGATCGTGCGCGCCTGCGGCGAACTCGGCGTGAAATACCTTACCATCTACGTTTTTTCCAAGGAAAATTGGGGCCGTCCCCGCACCGAAGTCACCCTGCTTATGGGTCTTTTGGTGGAAATGATCCGGCGCGAAGTCGCGGACCTTGACAAAAACAACGTGCGCCTGCATGCCATCGGCGACCTTGAGCGACTGCCCAAAGCCACCCGCGCCGAGCTCGAAAACGGTATCGATCACACTAAAAAAAATTCGGGCCTTAACCTTATTCTTGCCTTAAGTTACGGCGCGCGCGCCGAAATCGTCATGGCCGCCAAGGCTTTTGCAACGGCGGCGCTGGGCCGGCCCGCGCTCATAGAAGCGCTCGACGAAAAGGCCTTTCACGCCTATCTTTACACACGGGATTACCCCGATCCGGAACTGATTATCCGCACCGGCGGCGAAAACCGCCTGAGCAATTTTTTACTGTACCAGGCGGCCTATGCCGAAATTTATGTTACCGATACCCTCTGGCCCGATTTTACCAAGAATACGCTGCTGGCCGCGATCGAGGATTATAATTCGCGCGATCGCCGGTTTGGAAAGGTCAAGGGGTAAGGACCGTGATGGACCTGAAAAACCTCCGTAAACGCCTGCTGGTGGCCTTGCCGCTGATTCCCCTCGGTTGGTGGGTCATAAATACCACTCTGCGGATTGTTCCCAATCCGGTGGCGCCGATCATCCCCGGGCAAATCCTGGCGCTCATTCTGATCATCGGCGGCTGTATGGAATATACGCGCATGCTCGGTACGATTTTTCCGCGCAACCGTTTCTGGCTGGCCTGGCTGTGGGTCATCATGCTGATGGTCCTTGACATATTCAACACATCCATGCCGCTTTCGCGCGGGCTGTTCCTGCTGTTGTTCATTGTCGCGGCCGAGGCGATCGTGTGGGGCGAAAAAAACACGGGGCGCTGGAACCGCGCGAGCCTGCTTTTTTCCGGAACCGTGTTTTTGTATATTGCGGGGACCTCCATGCTCAATTTTTATCAGGAGCCGTTCCAGCAGCTTTTTCTTAAAATGAAACCGGAAATGCTCTCGCAGATGGGGAGCGTAACGATCGTG
>JAQUMP010000367.1 GCA_028718065.1 Chitinivibrionales bacterium
GTGAGCAAACAGTAGATTTTGGAAAATCCCCCAATTGAGCGGCCGATGCGCAGCGCTCCGGAAATATCGGCATCACGGCGTTTGCGGTCGTCACTCAGCGATGGAACATCGCTCCCACTGGCGGACACCGAAAAAAAATAGGGGGATGGAAAGAGCGGTTTATACCAATATGCGCTCAAAGACCGAGCCTCCCAGAAACTGCAATGCGCCGCTAAAATCTCCGCAAGGCCCCGGAAATTGAGGTCCGTTAACCCGGCGCTGGCGCGCAGCCAATATTCATTGCCGCCATAGAGCCTGCTATATGGCTGTAAACCAACATCCGGTTTAATGTAAAACAGCTCCGAGACAATGACATGCAGGGTAATGCCGCCTTCGGTGCGCAAAGGGAAAATATCTACTTTTGAAAATAAGTTCGAATTCATCAGGCGCCGGCGCGCCGACGGCACGGTGGAGGTTTCCAGACGGCTGCCGGTGTCTAGCTTTAAGTACATTCGCACGATAAACTCTTTGGTGTGGGCGTTGCCGTGGATCACGATGGCGCGAATAATATTCTGAGTCGAATCCGGCGCGGTCTTTTCGGCGAGGATGGATTCCGCCAACGGAGCGGAATTTGCCGCAGCGACAATCAGGCAGAGAGCGATTCCGAGGAAAATGCGTAGCATCCTAGATAAATTATATTTTTTCAAAAGTTTTAACACTACTTACTTTATCGCGTAAGTCAGTACGGCAAGTCCGGGCGCGTATTGTAAAAGGAAATTCGGCAGGTTAGAGGCTTATTCTATGGGTATCGACAACCGCTCAAAAACCGGTTCAAGCATGCGTTTATTAAGGATTTTTAGCCACTTGGAAATGTCTTCGCTCGATTCGATGGATTCAATATGCGAAACGCTCTCGGCGGCTTCGGCATAGCTGATGTGCGATATCAGTTCCTTTACAATAGGTATGTGACGCGGAATAACGCTGAAGCGGCGCAGCCCCAGGCCGACAAGCAGGACCGTCAGCACCGGGTCGCCGGCCATTTCGCCGCAAATCGAAAGCGGCTTGCCGTTGTCTTTGGAGGTGTTTATGGCATTGCGGATAATTTTTAAAAATGCCGGCTCGATGGGATTATACAAATAATTAACCTTGGCGTTGCTGCGGTCGGCCGCGCTTAAATATTGGATAAGATCGTTGGTTCCGATCGAGGCAAAATCGATTTCCTTCATAAAGGTGTTCATTTCCAAAACGGCTAAGGGAACTTCAAAGAGCACGCCGACTTTGGGCATCTTGCAGCCGACCTCTTCGGCCGCCTGCACTAAAAATGTTTTTGCTTCCAGATATTCCTTGAGCGTAGTTACCATGGGAAACATGATTGAATAATTATGTTTTTTGCCTGCCTTTAAAATGGCCGCGACCTGCGCCTTAAAAAGGTCCTTGCGTTCAAGAAAAATACGGATGGCGCGCCATCCCATGAAAGGGTTGAATTCCGGGGGAATATCCAGGAACTCGGGCTTTTTATCCCCGCCAAAATCCATGGTGCGGATAACGCAATGTTTGCCGCCCAGTTTCTCCAGAATACTTTCATAATATCCCTGTTGCAGCTCTTCGGAAGGAAAGTTTTTTTTGTTTGACAAAAGATATTCGGTGCGCACCAGGCCGACGCCGTCGGCGCCGTTTTCCATGGCGACTTCAACGTCCTCAGGCAGCGAAATATTGGCAAGAACCTCCACGTGTATGCCGTCGCGCGTGTAAACAGGCCGGTTCCATTTTGCCTTAAGGCGGTCGAGTTCCTTGCTGGTTCCCTTCTGCTTGACGAACCGGTTAACCACCGCCGCGCTCGGGCGCACATACACAATGCCTTTGTCGGCGTCGACCAGAACCTGATCGCCGGGGCAGATAAAATCCTGAATATTGCGGATGCCGGAGACCACCGGAATGCCATAGGACCGGGCCAAAATGGCCGCATGGGATGTTTTCCCGCCGCTGGCGCTCACCACGGCCTGAATTTTGCTTTTATCGTAGGCCAGAATGTCCGAAGGTGTGAACATGCGCGAAACTATAAGAACCACCGGTTCAAGGAAGGATTTTACCCGGCCGTTGTCCTTGTGAAGTTGCGAGATCAGCTTTTCGCAGATTTCCACCATATCGCTCGATCGGTCTTTAAAATAAGCCGAACCGGTGGAATTAAATCGCTTGATAAAATCGTTGGAAACAAGCCTGATCGAGGTTTCCAGGTCGAGCAATTTAGTGGTGATGGTTTCTATGACCTGGCCGATAAAAGCGGGATCATCCAGAATATGCTCGTAGATATTTAAAAACGAGGAATCGACCGAGCTGTCCGACGGATCAATATTGCTGCGATACTTATGGTATTCTTCTTTGGTTGATTCACGCAGTTCGTTAAACCGGATGATTTCGTCGCCGACGTCTTGACGCGTAATAGAGACCAGCGCGGTCTGTTCAACGACCCGGCCGGCGAAATATGATTTTCCGATTCCTTTCCCGGGAACTATCGTGATGCCGTTAAGTTTGGTCTCTTTGTTCATTGCGGACGACGTTTTAACCGATCATTTGAGTTTAGCTGGTCGGCACATTCCAGATGTCCCGTGCATATTCGCCAACCAGGCGATCGCAAGAAAACCAGCCGACCCGGGCGATATTGTTTAAGCACATCCGAGCCCATTTGGGCTGGTCTTTAAAGCTGGTCTCGATAAATGCCTGTTTTTCAATATAGTCTTTAAAATCGAGCAAGACAAACGCTTTGTCGCTATCGCGCAAAGACGACAACAGCGGATAAACGGCATGCCCTTCGTTGACTGATGGGAGAACGCCCTCAATGAAATTAAAAATCGCGTCGATTGATTCATCCTTGGATGCCGCCTCCGCGGGATGATACGCCTGTGCTTGAAGCGTTGTCCCGTTGCCGCCGAACAGAGCGATATTTTCTTTACCGATGCGCTCAACGATTTCGGGTATTGCGCCGCTGAGGCTCGCGATGGCCACGGCGCCGTTTATGGCGTATTTAAGAAAGCTGGTTCCGCAGGCGTCAAGCAGGGGAGTGGAAAGTTGTTCGTAAAGGTCGGTGGCGCCGACTAATTTTTCGGCCACGGTAATGCCGAAATTCGGAATAAAAACCACCTGCATTTTATCGCGCGCCGATGCGTCGGAATTTATGAGATCGGCCACGATATTTATGAGATGAATCACCTGCTTGGCCAGAAAATCGGACGGCGAAGCCTTTCCGGAAAAAATATGAACGCGTTTCAGGGAGGGCGCTCGACCCTGTTTGAACTCCAGGTATTGGTGTAGAATAAAAAACACATGGAGCATTTGCCGTTTGGCGGTGCTTATCTTCATGCTTTGCACGTCGAAAAAGGCCATCGGATCAATGCTAACGCCCGTGACGGTCCGAATAAAATCCGTCAATCTTTGTTTGGCTTCTTGCTTAAGACTCATCAGCCCGCGTAAAAAATCAGAATTGTCAAGACAATCGAGCAGCTTGGAAAGCTCTTCGGCGTTGCGCTGCCAGCCGTCGCCGATGGCGTCGGAAATAAAATTGGCAAGGGGCTGGTTGGCGCACAGCAACCAGCGGCGATGTGATATCCCCAATGTTTTATTAGAGAACTTTTTCGGCGCCTGATGTAAAAATTCAGGGAAAATGGTTTGGCAAATCGTGGCGGTTTGCTCCTGCGAGACGCCATTAACCGCCGCACTTCCGATTATCGCCAGATTATCCATTTTTATACGTTTTACCTCGCCTTCCTCGATGATCGAAAGATCGCGGATGTTTTCGGTCGTGATGCCGCCGTTTTTCGATCGCGCTTCGTCAAGGTTGCGCTGGTTGATTTCAAAAATAATCTGCGTATGCCGCGGGAAAATCTGGGCCATGATATACAGCGGCCATTTTTCCTGGCCGTCTTTGGAGACCAGATGGCAGGTGTAATTGAAGGTGTTTTTAACGATATTCCAGGCGCTGTCCCAGGAAACGCCTTCACAATCCACCAGCAGGCGCATGAGTTCCGGAATGGCCATGGCGCAGGAGCCACCGTTGAGCTGAATACTGGTTTTTTTATCGAATTCCATAAACGATTTATTGTCCTGCTTAAATCGCCGCAGAATGTCCTGCAGGGAGGCGCTGATAAAAAAGTATTGCTGTTTGAGCCGCGATTCCACCGTGCGCATGACCCCTTCTTCGGGGAAAAGAATCGTGGTGAGGCTGCCGGTTTCGGCACGGTCTTCACAGGCCCGCACATAATCGCCATGGTTGGAATAGTCCGGCATGAATTCTTCGATGGCGCGCGCCGACCACAGACGCAGGGTGTTAACAATCCCATTAGTAAATCCCGGCACGGGCATATCGTAGGGGACCGCGATCACCGTATCGGCGCTGGTCCAGCACGCTGCCTCCGAGGAAAGCTTGCCCGGAGGCGGATCGCAGGCGCCGCCGAAGCGGATCGTGCAGGCGTATTCGGGTCTGATTATTTCCCATG
>JAQUMP010000368.1 GCA_028718065.1 Chitinivibrionales bacterium
CCGGCACCCTGGAATTATAATCCGGAAAAAGGTGCCGGTTAGGACAATCCTGGGGTGCCGGACGAAACAATTTTAGGGTGCCGGATCAAACGATCCTGAGGTGCCGAATCGGGCAATTTTATGCATTTGTCCAAAGATGAGGCTGGGAATCTTGCAAAAGAGCTAAAAAAGTTCCTTGAAAATTAAAATAGCAAAATTTCCTTAACGCGAAAGCCTTGCGCTTGCAAGGCGGTTCAGGCTTACTCCCGCTTCGGTGGCTTCAAGAGCAAGCATACGGTGTACTTCGGGCGGGACGCGCACAATAAATTTTCCGCTATAACGTTTAGAGGCTACCGGCGCCGGAATGGTTTCCCGGTTTTTTTTCATGTCTTCAATTACTCCGGCCACAACTTCACGAATGCCGTGAAGCGCATCTTCAGGAGATTTGGCAAGCCAACTAAGACTTGGAAATTCAGCGCAGAGTCCAACATATTCTTTGTCTTCTTCCGACCAGATAACACGATAAGAATAATGGTCATTCTGAATGGTTTTCATTTTCTAACCTCTCAATCGCTTTAAGCACCTGTTTTATCTGATATGCTTTTGCCATTCCTTTTTCGTTCTGAATATTCACTCTCGGATCGCCGATCCAAGGAGTCTTGTATATCATATGACTTGTTCCGCTCTGCCGTGGTTGTCCGAAATAGCGTTCACACACAAGACAGAGATCAACGAAACGAACATTATTCGGGCTCCGCGCCATCTGAGCAAGAATCTTATCGAATCTCAATATATTACGTCCTTTATAGTATCAATATTGATATCATTAAATATACCACAAAAGGAAAGCTAAGTCAATATGCGGGCTTCGCGGGCATTATTAATTTCCAGCAAATCATTTTGGAGCTTTATAATCACCAGGTAATCATAAATACAATATTCATCCCCATCAAAATCCGCACAATCATCCGGCTGTCCGGCATCGTATTCTGATTTTATGCCCGGGTCGTCAACCCATTGCTGCATTTCCAGAGAACAACGCAAACTCATTTCCATAAACAAGGTCCTTTTATCCCACCACAACACGAATACTTGCCGTTCACAGGCCGCCCTTGGTATCTGGGTACTCATTAAAGATACAAAGAAAGGACGACAATTAATGACGCAACAAAAAAGTTTCGGCAGGTTAAGCGAAAAGTGGTTTAATCAGGATTTATTCTGTTTTTGATAGCGTACAAGCAATTCTTTTCCTTTTTTGGCAAGCTCGCCTCTAAGTTTCTTTGGCTCAAGCACAATTGCTTCGGGCCAGCAGAGGATCCAGTTAATCAGGTCAAAACCGATGGGGGCGCACATGGTAAGAATGTGGTTGCCTTTATTATCTATTGTTAATTTTTGCGAGTGATGATATTTTCTTTCCGTAAAAAGAAGCTTGTAATACGGCTCGGCCGGAAACCTGATGATTATTTTTTCCTGTTTGGCCCCGGCCTCGTCCAGAATGCCGAAACTTTCCGTTAAGCGTTTTTCGATTTTCTTAATTTTTTCGGGAACAGGCGAAAAGGTGTCCGGTAATAATTCGGCCTTTAAAATCCTGCTTAATTTTAGATAATAGTCGTGTTCCGAAGCGCAGATAAAATAGAGTTCTCCATTATGCAGGACAAGCCTGGCGGGACAGATAATTTTTTCCTGCGGTTTATCATAATTGCCGCCCTGATACAATATTTTAAGTTTACGTCTTTTGACAAGCGAAACAAGCAGATCGTTAAGCAAGTTATTATTCAGCGTAAGCGCGGTCTGCTCGCCGAATTTGTAGGTGGTATCAAGCAATTTTTCATCCAAGTCGTCAAAAAGATCATAGACTCGATCCCCGCTCAAATCCATGAGCGCCTCGCCTATATCGTTAAGATTTTTGGCATGAGGGGCAAAAAATGGTTGGAGCCGTTTGAGCAGAAAAAAAGCCAGAAGCCCGTTGTTCCGGATCGGCAAGCTCATGGTTTTGCGATTATCAGGCTCGATAAAATAAACGCGCTTGCCGTTTTCGGCCGCGCAAATAACGCCGCTATCCGTAATCGCGGTCAGATCTTTAAGATCGCGCTGGACATTGCGCAAAGAGACATCGCCTTCGTCTTGCAGGTGCACAAGCATGTCCTGCACGGAATATTTACGGGTGCGATTGCGGATCAGGTGTGAATAAATTTTTACGATGCGCAGATACTTGGGTATTTCGGTAGCATCCATTTTGTTGGTTCCGGGTGGGAAAGATGCATGCTTTAATCAATATAAATATAGATAGTGACAATATTTGTCGCCTGCTGTCGCGCGGAATTAATATCATAGGGAAAGGCATCCTATAAATATCCCAGCATGAACAGCGGCCGGCGAATGCCGTCGCTCTCCAGGTCATGAGAAAAAATAATTTCTTTTTTTGCTTTAATTCCCTTAAACTGCTGCCGTCCTTTGCTTTTGCCGCCGATTTCCACGACGACATCGCCCGACGCGGTTTTAACAAGATAGTCCGGCGTCTTTTGACCGCGCATGGATTTTAGATAATCAAAAGCTATGCCTTTCATTCCCAGGGTTTCGGCAAAAAAGTCCTCTCGCAAACCGCCGATGCATGTTTTAAAATCCGCATACAATAAACGGTAGGGAAGGTTCATCAACACTTTCGGCTCACGCAACACATTGGCGCCCATGGGGAATACAGGATTAAGAATAAACGCTTTTTCTAAGAACCCCACATAGGCTTCGGCCTTATATTTGGTTATGCCGATGTTTCTTGACAATGATGAATAATTAATGCCGTCAAGGGAGGACTTACCGATAAATATCAGGAGTTTGTGTATAAGCGGTAATTCGTTGACAAGGAGGCGGGCCACCGCCGGAATGTCTTTTGCAATAACCGTATTTACAATATTTTTAAGCAGCGGCAAAACATCGGGCTCTTCCAAGGAAAACGGCATAAGCCCACCCTTTAAATACTCGTCGAAAAAAGATGCATAGCGGAAATGAGCAGTTTCCCATTTTTTTTCGCAAATATCCTCAAACGTCAAGGGCGGTACGCTATTGCCGGTTTTAAAGGCGATGTATTCCCCAAAAGTAAAAGGATACAGGTGCTCAAGCCTTACTCTGCGGGAAAGGTCCACACTCGATTCATATAAGGCAAGCGAGACCGAACTGGTAAACACAACCCGCACCTCAAGAAAATCGAATATTTTTTTTAGAACAACCGGATAATCACGCTGGGAATGGATTTCATCCAGAAATAGCGCCTTTATTCCGAATTGTTCATGGGCCTTTTGAGCTATTTCAAACAGATCACCGCCTTCGACCGTATCCATCGAAAGATATAAAGAATTTTTGCAGGCGACGGCAAGTTGCTTGAGTAAAATTGTCTTGCCGACACCACGCGGCCCTACAATTCCAATGGCATGTCGACCTTGTTCCCGAGACAATATTTGGAACAGCGCCCGTTTTTTATCGTACTTTTCCACTTCGTTGCGCGCTAACCGGTCTAATTCGAATATTTGTGCAAAATCGGCCAAGGGATAGCCTCGCTCTTTTCCAAAGTTCGGACCAATGATTATTTGCGCCTTAAATATACCACTAAACATACATCTTGTCAAATGATTTGCTAAAATGATATGCATTTTGGCAAATGGTTAAACTAAATGACTATTTGTGCGTGATGTCAGAGATATTAAGGAATGCATATTTTAGTAATTTTTTTTCGGGCCTTTAATTTAAATTACTATTATGTTCCTTTCCCCAAAACCCTCTTTAGGTTCGGTTTATTCCACCGAGCACGGCCGGATGTGTCCGGCTTGCGGCATGCCGATTGGTCAATGCAATTGCGCAAAGCAAAAAAGCGCGCCACAAGGAAGCGGCGCCGTCCGGGTGGGACGTGAAACCAAGGGCCGCAAGGGCAAAGGCGTTACGGTGATTACCGGACTTCCCTTGCAAGGCGAAGCGCTTGAAGCACTCGCAAAGCAGTTAAAACAACGCTGTGGCGCGGGCGGCACCGTGCGGGACGGGGTGATCGAAATCCAGGGCGACCATCGCGACGGCATCGTGACTGAATTGACAAAAAGGGGCTTTTCGGCCAGGCGTTCGGGCGGGTAGGATTGCAAACCGTGATTGCTTTTGCTTTAAGCGCCTCATAATCTATTTTGGTTATAATAAACCGGGGAGGTTTTATGGAACTGGCTGATAAAATTTATAAGCATCTGCAAAATCTGCCTGAATCCGCCCAGACGGAGGTTTTTGATTTTGTGAGCTATCTTGAGGAAAAGAAAAAAAATGATGAATTTGCCACAGAGAATAAATTGTGGTCCGCTCTCTCAATTGAACAGGCCATGACCGGATTAGAGGATGAACCGGATTTATATTTTGTACACGATATTCAAGAGTCGTTTCAATGATTGCTGCCGGGCAGATAGTTCTTTTCCGCTTTCCGCTTACCGATGCTTCGGCCGGCAAATTACGTC
>JAQUMP010000369.1 GCA_028718065.1 Chitinivibrionales bacterium
CTGACCATGAATCAGGCCACGCAGGACCTGGAAGGCGTGCTGGCGCGCGAATATCCCGTTAAAACCCAAACGGCGGCGCCCGCCGCGGCCGCACCGCCCGCCGTAAAGGATTCGTCCGCGGGCAATCACGATGTCCCATGAAAATCAGTTGTACCTTTTGTAAATATTGCCGGTCGGCGCTGCCGGCCATCGCCGGGGCGGCAGTGATGGGCGCATTCGCCGCGCCGCCGCCCGACCTGCCGGGCCAGGAAATCACCCAGCAATACATGCAATCGATCCTTCCCGCAGACAGTCTTAAGGCCAACCCGCCGGACAATCTGCCCGAATCGGCCGACTGGTTCGACCGCGCCCAGCGCACCTGGGACGCGCCCTTTCTTTCCCAGCAGATTGCCGAAGACGTTGCCAATATTCCTATGGGTAAAGGGGCGATTTTTATTCCCCGGATGTCAACCGATGCCAACCTGGAGCCGGACGTCGATATCCTGGACTCCACCGGCGCGGTGGTGCTATCGGACAAGGTCGGAAAAAAGATATGTCTTATGGAGGGCAACTATACTGTTCTTTTAGGCAGCGGCTCGCACCGCCAGCTTATCGCCAGAAAAATCCGGGCGGTGGAGAGCAAAATAAACCCCCTGATTCCCGATTGGTGCTGCCTGGCGATCGATGTCGTGGACCAGAATAATCTGCCCATGCGCGGTGAATACGAAATCACCCGCATCGACGAATTCGAACCCTTCGGCCATGGGTATGGCCGTGACCAAAATTTAGGTGAAGAATTAAAAACCTGGGTGCTTAAACCCGGCATTTACAAAATATTTTCCGTTGGCCTCAGTTATAACACGCTTGTCAACTTTATCACCGTACGCCTGCTGCCCGGCGAAATGACCCATCTGTTGCTCGTCGAAAACAGCAGCGATTTTAAAATCATCAGCGGCGGCACCACGGAAGTCAAGCTCAAGCAGGCCCGGGCCTCGCACTTTAAATATGGGCTCGATATCGGCGGCAGCGTGCTCTTTTCTTCCAACCAAAACTACGTCGATACAACCGCCAACAAGACCACGATCGCCCTCCTGGCCAACACCGGATTGCAGTACAAAAACGGCAAACACGAATTTAATTTTACGCTGCGCCTCAACGAAGGGCTTAATTTTACCGATTTTAAAATTGCCCATTTAAATACCGATCTGGACGAATTTCATTTCACGGCGCTTTACATCTGGCGGTTCCTGCACTGGTTCGGCCCCTATGGCCGCTTCGAGGTGCTCAGCACGCTGTTTCCCCAGTACCATTATTTCGACGACCAAAAAGGCGGCCATTATTACCTTAAGCTCAACCCGGACTCTTCTTTATCAACAATCGACTCCGTCAACGCCACCCTGCGACTGGCGCCCTCCTTCTCACCCTTTACCATCCAGGCCGGCCTGGGCGGCAACTTGGATGTGGTAAAAACGCGCTTTTTGGAGACCAAATTCAGGGCGGGATTCGGCTTTTCGCGCGAGGCAAGCTGGTCTACGGTGCTGCTTACCGATTCCACCTCCTTAAGGCCCGCAGACACGGCCTTTATCCGCTCGATCCTTCCCATCAACGCTCCCCACGCCGTCGTTCGCCGGGCGCAGGACACCTCGCTCTATTCCTATGGGCCCGAAGCCGATCTTAATGCCCTGGCGCGCGTGGGCCGTTGGGCCACGATCGAGACCGAACTTCAGGTTTTAATTCCACTGCAGCGCCTCAGCCATCCCGACTACGACTGGACCACCACCATAAGCTGGCGCATCATTCCGCCCGTAACGCTTGACTATCAGTATACCTACCAGGACCATCCCTCCGCGGTGCTGGAAACTGAACGGCGCCAATCGCTGCATAGAATTTTGCTGAGGTTTTCGTATACGAGCAGGTAGGCTCACGCCTTCTCAAGCAGTTTTATTTTTCTTACCGTGTCAAGGGTACGTTGCAGGCGCAAATCGCTCCAAGCCATGACCGCAATTTCGGCAAGGTAAAGCACCTCGCAGCCTTCTTCCAAATGCCCGCCCCAAGCCGGCTCCTCGGCGCAGGAAACAACGATGTGCAAATGCGGCTCCCCGTCGGCAATCAGGCCGTTTACCGATAAGAGTTCCAGCGGTTTGTTCAGCGTAAAAACGCGGTCGGTCGGCGGAAAATCGGTGTGCATTACATAATGCATGCGGCAGGTCTTGAGCGTGCCGATGCCGCTTATCACCGCGCCGTTTTTAATTTTAAGACGGTCAAGTGCGTCGCGCAGGCTTTCGAGCAGCATTTCCCCGGGCGCAAAGCCTAGGGCAATAATCTCGGTGGGACCTTTATAGGGGATAATGTTCATGCTTTGCAACCTCACTCCTTCGCCCCGGCCTTCGGCCACCCCTTTTCCCCTCTCCGAATCGGAGAGGGGCCAGGGGTGAGGTCAAAAACACAGATTATAATATAAAATCAATATCCCATCGCCACGGCATAGTCGCGCATTTTTTGCAATCGCTTTGTAAAGGCCTCGTACAGCCCGTCGGCATATTGCCGCAGCGTGTCACGGCGGTTGGTGTAGGGGTTAATGGAAGCGGCGTAATCCACCTGCTTGACCCAATCTTCCGGTACGGAGGTGTTGCCGGTAAGCGCCCCGCTTATACCCGCGGCCACGGCGGTCATGCAATCGGTATCGCGGCCCATGTTTACACCTGCGATAACGGCCTCGCGCAGATTGCCTCGTACCATGCGAAAAATGCACACGGCCTTGGTAACCACCTCGTTGGCAAAGCTGGTGTGGTAGGGCATGCCGATGCCGTTATACATGGTGTCCAACACCACCCGCAGTTCGCGCACATCCTTGCTGTGCTGTGTGGCGGTAAGCCCGCGCTCAAGTTCTTCTTTAACGCCCCACGACGTTGTCGCCGATATGGCGCAATTGTCAAGTATCGCCCCGATCACGCTCTCCACGGTCGCGCCCGGCTTGGCGGCTTCGGCAATGGCAATGGCCGTCACGCAGGCCCATTGCAACCCGCGCGAATTTGAAGTTTGATAAAGCTGCCCCACTTCGAGCACGTCCGTAATCGCACCCGCAATATCGCCGGCGTTAATGAGCCCCAGCGGATGGCAGGAGCGTGCAAAAGACACGAGCCCGGCATAGTCGCAGCACCGGCCGATGTCGCGCGCGGGCAGCACCGTCTTGGCAAGTGCGAGAAGCTCCCCCTCAAACGGCTCCGAAATCATGCCCGGCGCCCTGGGGTTCATATCGCTTGCCCACACACTGCGCAGGTCCTCGGCGGTAATGCGGTCGCCTTTACGCATGATAGCGGTTATCATGAGTTTTTGGCGTTCAACGCCGTCTTCGGTGGTGCCGGGTTCGCGCATCCAATCGTTTAAAGCGCCGTAATGATGGTACGGCTCAAAATGGTCGAGCAGGCCGTATTTTTTTTCCACGTCTTTCCAATCCGAGCCCTCCACCTGCGCGCCCATGGCCGAACCGATGTGCGCGCCCGCGATGCAGCCGAAGAACTTGTCACGAAGAGAAATCATTTTCCCGCCCCTTTTATTTTTACCGCTTTGGCAATGGCCCGCATGGTTTTAAGACCGTCCTTGCGCTGAAGCAGGTTTCCGGTCACGATTATATCGGCGCCGGCGGCGAGTTTTTCCTTTGCCGTCGCGGCGCTGTGAATGCCGCCGCCCACGATAATGGGAATTTGCACGTACTGGCGCACCAGTGCGATTAAATCGTTGGGCACGGTGTTATGCGCCCCGCTGCCTGCTTCCAGATAAATCATGCTCATGCCCATATATTGCGCGGCCAGGGCGTGCGCGGCGGCGATCATGGGTTTGTTGCGGGGCAGCGGCCGGGTATTGCTCATAAATTCAACCGACGTTACCGCGCCGGATTCAACCAGCATATAGGCCGTGGAAATTGGCTCGATGCCGTATTCCTTAATTACGGGCGCGGCCTTAACATGCTCGCCGATCAGGTTGACCGGATTGCGCCCGGAAATCAGCGATAAAAACAGGAGCGCGTCGGCATGGCGCGAAAGCTGGGTGGCGTCGCCGGGGAAAAGAATTATGGGTATGGCAACGGCTTTCTTGACTGCCGCGACAAAACCGTCGAAGTGCGCGGTATGCAGCAGGCTGCCGCCGATCAGGAGCGCATCCACTCCGGCCGATTCGGCCTGCCGCGCGAGGGTCTGCGCTTGCGTAATGCTAAAATGGTCCGGGTCTAAAAGTACCCAATAGCAGCCTTTGCCCTGCCGAACCCAGGAGCAAATTCCCTGCAGCACCGCGTGTCCGCTCATGATGCGGGCGCCTTTGCCATTAGTAAACTAAGCGCCGCCGCCAGGGCGTCGTCGAGCCGCGCCCCGTTTTTGCCGCCCGCCTGGGCACGTAGCGGCCCGCCGCCGCCGTTGCCTTCCATGATGGGGGCCGCGGCTTTAACGATTTCGCCGGCGTGAATGCCCCATTTTTTCTG
>JAQUMP010000370.1 GCA_028718065.1 Chitinivibrionales bacterium
TGATCGAAAGCGGGTTTTCGCCGTTCGCCTATTCTTTTGCGCATGCGGCCGGCCTCTGGCAATTTATCGAACCTACCGGAAAACACTATGGCCTGCGCATTAACTATTGGCTGGACGAACGTCGCGACCCGATTAAATCGACTCGAGCGGCCATAAGTTACCTTAAAAAACTCTATAATCAATTTGAAAACTGGTACCTGGCGCTGGCGGCTTACAACTGCGGCGAAAACAATATTCAGGGCGCCATGACGCGCAGCAATACCGGCGATTACTGGAAGCTTTCGCTGCACCGCGAAACTATGGGGTATGTGCCCCAGTTTATCGCCGCGCTCATGATCGCCAAAAGCCCGTCCTGCTTTGGATTTACATCCGGCAGTGAGGAAGCCTTTGACCTGGATACCGTGAGCGTGAGTTCCTGCCTGGACCTTAATGCCGTGGCCGACTCGCTGAATATTTCCATTGCCGAGCTGCATGCCATGAACCCCCACATCACGCACTGGTGCACGCCGCCCCAGACCGACAATGTCCTGCTCTACCTGCCGGCGGGGTCCGGCGACCAGTTGACGGCCTCTCTCCAAGAAGACTCCACCGCTTTCGCCGTAAATTTTTACCGCTACGAAGTTAAGCATAATGATGATTTGTCGAGTATTGCGCGGCGTTTTAAAGTGTCGCTCCCGGCGTTAAGCGCCGTTAACCCGGCCCTTGCCAAGCGGCCGCGGACCGGCGCCGTAGTTGTGATCCCGATTCCACTCAACGCCTCGGCCTCGTGCGAACTCACCGAAAAGGCCCTGCCCGAGGACTTTGCCGCCCTGGCCGCCGCCGGTCCCGACCATCGCCGGTCGGTCAAGTCGATCCGCTACCGCGTCCGCCCCGGAGACAAGCTTTCCGGCCTGGCGGAACTTTTTCATGTTTCCGCGCGCGACATCTGCCGCTGGAACAAGCTTAAAAATCCTTCCCGCCTGACAAGCGGCTCGATTATCGTGCTGCATATTCCCGAAAGCGTCGGGCGCTCGGCAAAAAAAAGTTTTCGGCGCAACAATATCCGCCACCGCGAAAAAGGCGCCGCACGCCTGATTTATTATCGCGTCAAGCGTGGCGACACGCTTTCCCAGATCGCATCGCTGTTTAAGACCACCGTGGATTCGCTGCAAAAAATCAATAATCTGCCGGGCCTGACCAAGCTTCTGCCCGGAGATATCATAAAAGTATTGACGGAGGAACTGTGAAAAAAAGTCAGGTTTGGCTCGTTTTGGCCATTATCGCCCTGCCGGTCGTCATTGGCGCATTTTCAGCTTTGGGTCGGCACAACGCGCGCGCGACCGACCTGCTTGCAAAAAAAATCGGGCTCGTGCGCATCGAGGACGCCATTGACGCCTCGGAGGAAAGCGTGCGCCAGCTTAAGGACCTGCGCGAAGACCACGGCATTGCCGGGGTGTTATTGCGCATCGATTCGCCGGGCGGCGCCGCCTCGCCCTCGCAGGAAATTTTTGAGGAGGCCATGCGCTACCGCGCCGACAATAAACCGCTGGTGGTGAGCATGGGCAATGTGGCGGCCTCGGGCGCCTATTATATCGCCAGCGCCGGTTCCCGGATATTCGCCAACCCCTCTACCATTACCGGTTCCATCGGGGTGGTGTTTCAATACAGCCAGTATTATAAATTACTTGACAAAATAGGTGTTTCGATCGGCACGATCAAGAGCGGCCATTACAAAGACATGGGCAACCCCTTTCGCGCCATGACCGGCGAGGAACGCGGCGCCTTTCAGGCCCTGCTCGACGATACGCACGAGCAGTTTATCCGGGACGTTGGCCGGGCGCGTTCGTTTCCGCTTGATTCCCTGCGCCGGATCGCCGACGGCCGCGTCTTTACGGGGCGGCAGGCGCGCCTTGCGGGGCTGGTGGACACGCTCGGCGGCTATGAAGACGCGCTGGCCTATCTGCGCGAAACGACCGGCCTTTCCGAAAATGCCAAGGTGGTCGAGAAACGCGACCGTTTTAGCAACTGGCGCGAGATGTTCATGAGCGAAATCGTGCGCAACATCCCGTTGCTCAAGCATCTGCATGCCCAGACCGGCGCCTATTTTTTGTATGGGGGCTGGTAAGATAAATAATTGATTTCTTTTAATTTTTAATATATACTAATTTTTGTAGAAGCTTTTTTTTGCAGTTTAACGTCGTCATTGTTTAAAATCACGGTTTCCATATCTTTTTCCCGGGAGGAATTATGAGTCTTCAGCCGTTACTTGACGAATTAGAAGTTTTAAAGGCCGAATACGAAAAATTCGAGCGCGGCAACAAGTCGGCCGGAACGCGCGCGCGCAAGAGCCTGCAAAACGTTAAAAAGATTTGCCAGGACATCCGCAATAAAATCCAGGATGCCAAGAAATCCGAGGATGCCGCCGCCTAAGCGGCCGGCGATAATAATTAAATAAAAAAGGGAACGTTGGTTTTCGTTATAGAAAATCAACGTTTTTTATTTATTTTAGCAAAGTATTCCGAAGCGAAGCTCCGGGCGTATCACACAAACTCACCCCTTAATCCCCTCTCTTAAAAGAGAGGGGAAACCGAGGCTTTGCGAGGAGGGGTGAGTTAAATTTACAACATCCTTTTCTCGGACAGGCCATGCGCAAAATCGAATCCATATTCCGGAAAGAAGACGGCGCATTTCTGATCGAAATCCGCCTGACGGAACTGAAACAGTTTTTTAATACCTTTGACCCTTCGCCCTTTCATGACAAAGACATCGACGACGATGCCGAACGCTACATCGTTAATTCGGTGCGCGCTTTTTCCCTTAAGACAAAGCTTAAATTAGTGTTCTATCTACCGCAGGAACATTACGAGGAAGCCTCCAAGGTCCTGGCTTATTCCATCGACAATTATTTTGATTTTAGGGCGACGATGTTCCAGCGTGAAATGCGTTCGACTCTGTATGAGGGCCGCGTGGCGCTGCTGCTGGGACTTCTGTTTTTATTCACCTGCATCGGCCTGCGCACGCTCCTGGGATTCTGGGCCGGTAATCCGCTGGGGAGCATTGCCCTGGAGGGCCTTAGCATCGTGGGCTGGGTGGCGATGTGGCGCCCCATCCAGATATTCCTGTACGATTGGTGGTCGCTTTACCGAACGATAAAGATCTATGAAAAAATCCGCGATATGGCCCTGGAAATAAGTCTGGAATAATCTCCCCTCCCAAAAACGAAAATCCCCCATGCCGCCCTTACCGATTTTAGAATACCGTGAAACGATCGCCACGGCATTACAAAATGGGAAAAATATTATTGTTGCCGCTCCGACCGGTTCCGGCAAATCCACGCAAGTGCCGCAGGTCCTGCTGCAAAGCGGGCTTTTTGATAAAACCATTCTGGTGCTGCAACCGCGACGCATCGCCGCGCGCATGCTGGCGACGCGCGTGGCCTATGAACGCGGCAGTGCGCTCGGTGAGGAAATCGGTTTTCAAACCAGGTTTGAGAGGTTGATTTCGGAACATACGCGCATTTGTTTTATCACCGAAGGCATTCTGCCGCGAATGGCGCTTTCCGATAAAAACCTTTCCGGCGTGTCCGCCGTTATCTTCGACGAATTCCACGAACGCAGCCTGGCCTGCGATTTCGGCCTGGGACTCTTGAGCGACCTGCAACGCACGCACCGGCCCGACCTGCGCCTGATCGTCATGTCCGCCACGATCGATGTCGCGCCTGTAAAGGAATACCTTGGCGACTGCGAAGTCATTGAATCCGCCGGACGCGTGTATCCCATAGATATCCGTTACCTTGCCGGTAATGCCTCCACGCCGCCGTGGGACGCGGCCACCGCCGCCGTTAAAACCCTCCTGGGCGAAGGCGCGGAGGGCGACCTGCTTGTTTTCATGCCGGGCGCCTACGAAATCCGCCGTACGATCGAGCGCATCGGGGAGTTAGTCCGGGGCGAAGCCATAACGGCCATACCGCTCTATGGCGACCTGCCCGCCGCGGCGCAGCAGCGGGTCATGGAGCGCAGCGCGGGCCGCAAAATAATCGTGGCGACCAATATTGCCGAAACCTCGCTCACCATTCCCGGCGTGCGCCACGTTATCGACAGCGGACTCGCGCGCGTAAACCGCTTCGACGCGGCGCGCGGGTTTAATACGCTCTTTACCGAATCCATAAGCGTCGACGCTGCCGACCAGCGCGCCGGCCGCGCCGGCCGTGAGGCGCCGGGGATATGCCTGCGCCTGTGGGGCCGCTCGTCGCAGGAGGGTCGCGCCCGGCGCACCACGCCCGAAGTGTTGCGGGTCGATCTGGCCGATACGGCGCTTGCCTTGCACCAACTGGGGTATACGGACCAAACCGCCTTTCCGTGGTTTGAGCCGCCATCGTCAGCCGCTTTACAATCTGCGCACGAGCTGCTGGCGCTGCTCGGCGCCCTTGACGATAACGGAAACCTCACCGGTCTGGGCCGGGAAATG
>JAQUMP010000371.1 GCA_028718065.1 Chitinivibrionales bacterium
CGAATCCGCATGGCGTATCGCCGTCGAATCCTGGCTGCGCAAAAACGGCTCTATTACCGTCACCATTAACAAAAAAGTGTTACCCGTTTTTCAGGAAATCCGGACTCATAATTAGATGGTGTGCACAGTGTTATAGAATTATCCCTTTCTCATGCCCCACCCTCACTCTTGGATCAATAAAAACCGTAAATCCTTTTTCTTTTGTCCTTAAACAAAATTCTACGTCCTCAGTTGCAAAATCCACCATATCTCCGATCTGTTTTTCAATCGACTTAAACCAGGGATATTCCAAGCTTTCAAAAACCCCCTTTCGTACAAGCATGAACCCCATGCCGGTATAGCTTACGTCAATTAAATCTTTCTGATCTTCAATGTCTTTTAAGGTCATGAATTTAAAGCTGACGTTTCGTTTAAAATATTCCTCGTCCCAATCCTTAACGGTTGCCAGATATTCACCTCCTTCGATCATGTAAACACCCGATACAATATCTTTTTTATGGTTTAATAGGTTTACAAAATGCTGCGGCGTAAAAAGGATGTCCGAATCAATCCACATTATGTAGTCGTAATCTATTTGACTATTAAAAGGGTTTTGCTTTTTTCCCCGCATAACGTCTGCCCCTAAACACATGTTGCGGACATAATAGATATTGCATGAATATTGCCGGCTTAAAATCGGCTGAATGTTATTTGTGTGGCAAAACGTTAATAAATTTGTCCAGCACTCCAGGAACTTGCCGGAAAAATTATTGCCCGGAAGGCAGAAAATAACCGTCAGCGGTTTATTGGGCATGCGCATCTCCTTTGTTTGGCTTTATTCACTTTTATTAAAAGGGATACTTCTATTATATCCCTTGCTTTATACCGGTTTTCAAGGTTTTTCCCCTTGAACCCAAAAAAAGCGTTACCAAAAGGTAACACCTTTATTAAAAAATGAAAAAGGGATTAGCGATAACTGTTGGTTGGTTTTTAAAATAGAACCGAAAAACAATTCGCAGATTATATCATGCAATTAATCATGCACCGTAATTCTCGCTCGCCCTTCGCGCTTGGACTGATACATGGCCTCGTCGGCTTTGTTCATTAATGTTTTTTCCTCGAACTTAACATCAGAACTCGTGAATCCGTTTGCCGTCAAGATTGTTTGCTTGGCGGCATTTCCGGAACATTATCTCGAAGAGTTTCCCCAATAAAATAATTTTCCATTAACTATATTTTAAGCATGAAGAAAAAGCTTTATATCGAGACATCGGTCTGGAACCAACTCGAGCACGATGACCGGCCGGATTGGAAAGTTACTGCTGAGCTTTTCTTCGCAAACGTTAAGACCGGCCATTACGAACCTTATATCTCCAGTGTGGTTATCGACGAAATAGGCGTCACTACCGATAAAAAGTTACAGGCGAGGCTAATCGATCATGTCAACCGTATTCGTCCGGTAATGCTGGAGTTCAACGACGAAGCACTGGCGCTTGCAGAAAAGTATATAGCGTCTGAGTTCAATGGCACAAACTCAAAGCAGGTTTATAACGATTGCCGGCACGTTGCCGTTGCAACGATTAACGACCTGAAGCATATCGTAAGCTTCAACTGTCGCCATCTTGTCAACGATCGCCGCATAGACGGGTTTAATGCCGTTAACATACACAATGGCTACGATCTCGTGGTCGACATCGCTACGCCAGATAAATTCGTAATTAAATAAAAGGATATTCCATGAACTACGGAAAAGCGGTTGAAGAAATCTGGACCTGGCGGGAAACGTTTGAGAAGGAACTGCGTCATATTCCGCGTGACCAGCAGGTAAGATACCTAAATGAGACAGCAAAGAAAACCTGCAAAAAATTAGGAATTAAATGCCGGAGACCCAAAGCCCGGATAAAAGTCCACGCCTGACATTAATGCGGTTGGGCGGGCGGGGGAAGAAAAGCGTTCACTCCTTAAATATTGTAAGCTCCACAAAACGGTTGCCGCCGTATAATCCAAATTAATCATGCACCGTAATCCGTGCGCGGCCTTCGTGCTTGGACTGGTACATGGCCTCGTCGGCCTTGTTCACCAGGATTTTTTCGTCCTCGTCGGCCCGGGCTTCGGCAATGCCCACCGAAAGGCTCGTGCGGCCGAAGCGAAACGCGCCGAACTGTTTTTGAATGCGCCGGGCGACCACCTGGGCCGATTGTTTATCGGTGTCCGGCAGCAGGATCGTAAATTCGTCGCCGCCGTAGCGGAAACCCATGTCGATATCTTTACGGATGCACACATTTATGACTTCGCCCAGGCCTTTTAAAACCTGGTCGCCCATCTGGTGCCCCTCGGTGTCGTTAAATTCCTTAAAGTGGTCGATATCCATCAGCACGAGCGAAAACTTGCGGTCCAGGTTGCGCCGCAGGCGCACGAATTCCTTTTTAAGCTGGTCGTAAAAATGACGCGCATTGTAAAGGCCGGTGAGGCTGTCGGTAATGGCCAGAAGGCCCAGGAGCTTGTTCGTTTTAATAAGCTCCAATTCGAGCTTCTTTTTTTCGGTAATGTCCTTGGCCGTTACCACCAAACCCACGATCTGGCCGGATTCGCTCTTCATTTCCGCGACGCTGATATTCACCAGGATCACTTCGCCGACCACGGTCTTAAGCGATATTTCGGCGTTGGCCGACTTGCCCGTTAACAGCACCATGTCAAGGATTTTGCGTTCGTCGGCCTCGTTGACAAAAAGGGTTTTAAAGGGCACGCCCACGATTTCGGACTGGGTATAGCCAAGGTGCAGCTCCGCGCCTTTGTTGAACTTAAGGATATAACCCTCGATATCAACCGTAAAGATAATGTCGGTTGAATTCTGCAAAATGCCCTCAAAATAATTCGATTTGTTTTGCGCGCGACGGATGCCTACCTGGGCTTTTTCGAGTTGGGCGGCATAACCGCGCGCATACCAGCGGAACCAGAACAGCAGGGCAAAACCGGCGCAGATTTGCCCTATAAAACACGCGGCAAAGACCCACCAGCGAAAATTGGTATTTAAAGAAAGGGCGACAAGCAGGAGTCCTGCGCCAAGAAGTAGAATCAAGCCGGCGCAGAGTACAATAGTTTTCTTAAAAGATGGTCCCTTAAAATGATCGCTTTCGGGCGACAAACTGATACCGGTCATACGGGGCCGCTTTATGAGATTGTTTGGTTACACTATATATTGTACAAGTGAAGGGCGACCATAAGGGATCGCCCCTACAAAATTTTGCAGGACATCCATAATTTAATAAAAATATATTTGCTCAATCGTTTAAAAGAAAAAATGATGTATTTTAACGTATTCTTTTAAAACTCCCGATCGGTGGCAAATCATGAACCTTGAAAAACCATCTTTTCTGCTCAATAAAAAAGCCCTGACCCGCGGCCAGCTCGAAGCCGAAATCAGCGAGGCGCTTACCAAGTTTGAAAAAGAGTATATGGGCCGCGGGCCGCTCGAAGTTAAAACCTATCTTATAGACAATATTATCATGGTGCGGCTTAAAGGGGTGCTTACCAAAGCCGAATACAAGCTGGCCCAATCCAAACAGACCTCCCGCGGCCGCGACCTTATTAAACAGGTCCGGATCGAAATGATCGAACACGGCCGCGACCTGCTCGAAGCCTCGCTCAAGCAAATTACCAAACGTAAAGTCGTCAGCCTGCATACCGACATCAGCACGCTTACGGGCGAACGCATGATCGTGTTTATCCTCGACCGGCCGCCAAGCATCGGCGCGCTTTAAGCGCCAAATTTTTTTTCGATCCGCCGTTTCTGCTTGATTCGGGCTAGGTCCCATTGTAATTTTAAAATTGTTATCGGAAGATTTGCCGCGGGGCGCATGCCAGGCGGCACCTAGGCCGAAAACTTACAACCTTTGTTTGAAATATCTTATCAGTCAAGTTCGCCCAATGGAAACCTGCCGTTTCCGGTGCGGCGGAATTGAAGACCAAAGAAACGCACATTCCCGCGGCATTTCTCTGGTCTTTTTTTTGGACGGGTTCGCGCCCGTCCGGCAATACCCCGAAAAGACGTTGACTAACTATACACCAATGAAAGGACCCGCAATGAGCGCTCCGACAAGCAACCAAAAACTTTCAACCTGGGTCGACGAGGTCGCCGCAATGTGTCAACCCGACGCCGTCTATTGGTGTAACGGTTCCGCGGCCGAATACAACGCGATGATACGCATTATGGTCGAGGCGGGTCTGGCGACGCCGCTTAATAACGATAAACTTCCCGGCTGCTACCTGTTTCGCTCCGATCCGTCGGACGTGGCGCGCGTGGAAAAACGCACCTATCTTGCCAGCACGAACAAAGAGGCCGCCGGCCCGACCAACAACTGGATCGACCCCAGCGAACTCAAGGCGACCATGAAAGAGCTTTATCGCGGCAGCATGCAAGGCCGGACCATGTATGTAATTC
>JAQUMP010000372.1:0-3165 GCA_028718065.1 Chitinivibrionales bacterium
CGCGGATACGCACCGCGCAACGGGCGTAACTGTCGCCGGCGGCCTCGACCATGGGTTCAAACGACAGGTCGCCGTAAGCGGCATAGCCGAGTTTGCGCATGTCAATTGTGTGTCCGCTGGCGCGCAGCGTGGGGCCGACCGCGCCGAGTGTATAGGCTTCTTCTTTGGAAAGCACGCCCACGCCCGTGGTGCGGTGCTTGACGGAAGAGTCGTTCAGGAAAACATTGGTTATTTCTTTTATTTCGGCTTGATACCTCAGCAGCAGGCGCATGACGCGCTGCAGCGTGTCGCCGTCGATGTCCTTGCGCACGCCGCCGACTTTGCAGGAGCCGAAAATAACGCGGCCGCCGGTGGTTTCTTCAATAATGTCCAGGATTTTTTCGCGGATGCGCCAGCAGTGCATGAAGAGGCTCTCAAAACCAAAACCGTCGGCCATAAGGCCCAGCCATAAAAGATGACTGTGCACGCGGCTGAGCTCGCCCCAGATGGTGCGCAGATATTTGGCGCGCGCGGGAACTTCCAGGTTCATCACCCGCTCAACGGCCTGGCAATAGGACTGGCCGTGAATAAAACTGCAGATACCGCAGATACGCTCGGCAACATACACGAATTCGTTAAAATCTTTTTTCTCGACGAGTTTTTCCAGGCCGCGATGGATGAAACCGATCGAGGGCAGCGCCTCCACCACTTTTTCGTCTTCTACGACAAGGCTCAAATGGATCGGTTCCGGTAAAACCGGATGTTGCGGGCCAAATGGTATAACGGTTCTTTGTCCCATGATTATGCCTCCTCTTTCGCGGCCGGGGTGTTAAACGGCGTTGGAATGGAGGTCTGGTAGAATTTTCCCTGATAGTCAACGGCAATGCCGGTGATGGCAAGACCGAACAGATCGTGCAGTTCGTTTTCGTATAAAAACGCCGGAAAGCAGATGGCGCTGATGCTCGGAATGTTTTCGGCGCTTGAGGCGATTTTAAGACGCAAAGTTTGCAGATTGTAGCCTTTGTCAAAGGAGTAATTGACCTCGATGCCATCCACCAGTTTGGTGGCCCCGATCTGCACCAGTCGGTATCCGTCGCCGATGAGCTTTTTGCATTGCTCAATCAGGTTTGCGACTTCTATGTTGGTAATGGTTTGTTCTGCTGTCATACTAACTTTTCCTTCTTAAAATATTCTAAAAGATCATTTCTTCTTTTTCTTTTCGGGGAAACGACTTTTCCCCTCCTCTGGTCGCCAAAGGCGCCTACGCCCGGAAAAATGCTTGTTCGGGAAAACCAGCCGGTGCAGGCCGGCGCGCAAAGCGCGATATACCGCATTTTTCCGGTCGGGCGCCAAGATGGCTCCCGGCAGAGGGAAAAAACCATTCCCCCGAAAAGTTCCGAGCTCCTATTTTTTTAAGGCTTAAACTACCTAACTGCCCCCGAACGGACTCTTGCGCATACTACAGAACTTTATTGGGGGCCAGTCCCGACAGTAAAAAAAGATTTCAGTTTAAGCAACTTTACTAATTTCTTGCGTCGCTTCGTTTCCGCTTGTCATTTTCAAATGTTTACTTTCCAGAATCGCCAGAGATTTTACAACCCCATCTATTATTGATTCCGGCCGGGCGGCGCAACCGGGCACGTAAACGTCCACCGGTAAAAGCTTATCGACCCCGCCGATGACATTATAGCATTCCCGGAAAACGCACCCCGACGTGGCGCAGATGCCGATGGCAACAATGACATTGGGCTTGGGCATTTGGTTGTAAATGTTTAATATGACCGCTTTGTTCTGCTCGTTGACCGAACCGGTAATTAAAAAAATGTCGGCATGTTTGGGATTGCCCGTGTTTAAAATACCGAAACGCTCCACGTCGTACAGAGGCGTTAGGCAGGCCAGCACCTCGATGTCGCAGCCGTTGCAGCTTGACGCATCGTAGTGAATGATCCAGGGTGACTTGGAAAGGTACGACATAAGTGCGCTCCGTTAGCGGACAAACGAAAGTATTAAAAGGTTTCCCATGCCCAGGACCAGCGTCACGATCCAGCTCGATTTGACCATGAGCTGCCACTTGGCGCGGGCAAAGGTGTTGTCGATGATTATTTCTAAAAAGTAAACCAGCGCCGCGGCCAGCGCCGCCAGGATTGGGTCGTTGGCAAAAAACAGATAAATAAAACCCAGCAGAATAACATTTTCGTACCAGTGCGCGATTTCGATGAGCGCGAGCGTAGGACCGGAAAATTCGGTAGCGATACCGCGCACGATTTCCTGGTGCGCATGGTGCGACAGGGAAAGGTCGAACGGCGATTTGCGGAACTTTATGGTAAGAATGTAAAGAAAACCCAAGAAAATCCCGGGCAGCGTTGTAATAAGCGCCGTGGGATGAGCGATGATGGCAGCCACCGAAAAACTTTTGGTGACCATGTACATCCCGATGGCGGCCAGGATTATCATGGGCTCGTAGGCCAGCATCTGCAAAAGTTCGCGCTGCGCGCCGATAAAACTGTAGGGCGAGCTGGATTTATACCCGGCCAGCACAAAAAATATCCCGGCCAGCGTAAGGGCGAAGATTACCAGAAGTAAATCGCCCCCCACAAAGAAGATGGCGCCGGTAACAATGACAAAAACCAGAAAAAAAACTATGAACATATTCTGGCTGCGCCGCACCACGAGGGTTTGTTTTAGAAAAAGTTTGCCCACATCATAAAACGGCTGCAATATCGGCGGGCCGAAACGCCCTTGCAGCCGTGCCGAAATTTTGCGGTCGATCCCCATGAGCAGGCCGCCCAGAAGGGGCGCGCCGACAAGGAATGCAAAGAGCAGCAGGACGCGGTTTACGGTTACCATAGGAATTTAGCTCCAACGCCGGCGGCCAGAATAAATATCAGCGAAATAATCGCGCCGGTCTTGAACAGTTTGGATTCGCCGAAAAATTCTTCCATATAATAATTTTTCATGGAGACGGTGTGCTCGGCCTGCATAGCGCCGATAAAAGCCGTGCCTCCTTTGATGTTGGCACCGGCCAAGTAGGCATCGACCCGGATGAATTTGCCGCCCCTTCTTAACAGGGCCAGCGGGAAAAGAAGGATGAGCGCCAGCATGCAGAGCATAATAATGATATTCCCACCGCCGAGAACAAATTCCCGACCGAAAAGATGCATGAGGTAGGGCACGGTATTAAAATGG
>JAQUMP010000372.1:3175-4401 GCA_028718065.1 Chitinivibrionales bacterium
ATGCAGGCCAGGATATAGAGCGAAACGAATTCGTCTTTGCTCACCTTTTTTTCCAGACCGCTGGGAGAAGCCATAACGGAAATAAGTTTGCCCATCCACTTGCCCCAGAAAAAGAGCGTGGCGGCGCTGCCGAAAACCACGATGCCCGCCAGCAGCGGCTGCACTTCCACCAGCGCCTTGAGCACGACCCATTTACTTATGAGCATGCCGAAGGGCGCTAAAAACATTCCCGCCATGCCGATGAGCATCATGGCGGCGATTTGAGGCATGCCGGCGATAAGGCCGTCCATGTCCTCAATGTCGCGGCTGCCGATTTTGTGTTCCACGCTGCCCACGCACAAGAAAAGCAGGCACTTGGATATCGCATGGAAAATAATAAGCATGATCGCGGCCCAAATCGCTGCCGGCGTGCCGACGCCTGCGCACATGATTATAAGCCCCAGGTTGGCGACGGTGGAATAGGCCAGAACGCGCTTGGCATTGCGTTGCGAGATGGCAATGAGCGAGGTAATTAAAAACGTGCTGCCGCCCACGAGCGCGACCATGAGACCGGCATGGGTACCGGTAAAAAGCGGGGCCAGGCGTACGATTATGTAAACACCCGCCTTGACCATGGTGCTGGAATGGAGCAAGGCGGAAACCGGCGTAGGAGCGACCATGGCGCCTAAGAGCCAGGAAGAAAAGGGCATTTGCGCCGATTTGGTAATGCCGGCAAAGGATATCAGCACCGCCGGAAGCAGCACCGCGGCTTTTTCGAGCGTGAGCATTTTGTCAAGCTCAATGGTGTGGGAGGTATAATAAAGGTAAATAACGCCGCCCGCAAAGCCAAGGCCGCCGAGCAGGTTGTAAATGAGCGCCTTAAAGGCATTGTTGATTGATTCGGCATTGCCCTGATAGCCGATAAGCAGAAACGAACAGAGCGTCGTGATTTCCCAGAAAAAATAGAGCCACATAAGATTGTTGGAGAATACCAGGCCGAACATGGCCGAAAGAAAAACGAATAAAATAAAGAAAAAGAAGGGGCGCTTGTCTTTGAGGTCTTTATGATGTTCGTGATAATCCTTCATGTATCCCAGCGCATAGACTCAGATAATGGACCCGATAATACCTATTATAAGGGCCATGATGGTTGAAAATTCATCCACGAATAAATTGTTTTCGCAGACGAAGGATTGTCCGTTGGTGAGTTCGAACCAGATCAGGGCCGCGGCTTGAATAAGCACCAA
>JAQUMP010000373.1 GCA_028718065.1 Chitinivibrionales bacterium
GCAAACGAATACGCTGCCCTGATCGCCGCCAATACCGGCGGTCTGCAAAAGGACGCATTTTTTTTTTGCGGGCATAAGGCGCGTCTGGCACGGCGCTATTTTCCGGGAAACCCGGCGCGCCTTCTCGAATTTGGCTGCGGCGTCGGCCGGAATATCCCTTTTATCCGCAGTTATTTTCCAGATTCAAAGGTCTTTGGATGCGATATTTCCGGCAAGAGCATCGCCTGCGCGCAAAAAAAAAATCCGGCGGCGACTTTTTTCGCCAGTAAAGATCTTCCGGCGCGCGGAACGTTCGACCTGATTTTTATCGCCAATGTCCTGCACCATGTTCCGGTCGAAACCAGGGCGGAGGTGGTCCGGCAATTGCAAACCGCCTTAACGCCGGGGGGAAGGGTATTCTGTTTCGAACATAATCCGTATAATCCGCTGACGCGCTATTTCGTAAGCACCTGCATATTCGACCGAGGCGTAAAATTGCTGACGCTGCGGCAACTAACGCGGCTTTTTTTGGCGCAGAAATTTACCATTCTGGAAAAAAAATATATACTTTTTTCCCCTTTTAAGTTTTCCTTCCTGCAAAAAATCGAACCTGCATTAGGCGCAATCCCTCTGGGCGGTCAGTATTTCCTGAGCGCCGGCCTGCAATAAATTAAAGGCATAAAAAGAAGGAAGAGAATCTGTAAGCCGGGTTCTGTCTGCCCGAAATGAATCGGGGAGGCAGCCATTTATCTGAGCGACCTACCCGGAAGGAACCGCCGAACAGGCGTTATTACAAAGGGTATTAGCCCTTTGTAAACTCTTCCCTATATGGTCTTGCACCGGAGAGGGTTTTCCAGCCACGGCCGTTACCGGCGCGTGCGGTGGGCTCTTACCCCGCCGTTTCACCCTTGCTCCGCCGCTTGCGCGGCAGGGCGGTCTGGTTTCTGTGGCACTTTCCGTCGCCCGTGCGGGAATTACCCCGCGCAAGCGCCCTGATTTATCATCAGGTATCCTGTTCTGTGGTGCCCGGACTTTCCTCCACGAACGTAAAACGCTCGCAGCGGCTGCCCGATTCTCTTCCTATATGTTTTTTTGCTTCTGTTCTATTTTTGCCCAGGTGTCCCGCAGCGTGACCGTGCGGTTAAAGACCGGTTTTCCGGGCTGGGAATCCAAATCGGCGCAAAAGTAACCCACGCGCTCAAATTGAAACCGGCTGCCGGGTGCAGCGGAAATCAGGCCGGGCTCCAGGCGACAATCGCTGAGCACATGCAGCGAATCGGGATTTAAATCCGCTTTCCAATCGGCTTCCGCGGAAGCGCCGCCCGGAATTTCGGAAGTAAAAAGGTTATCGTACAGGCGTACCTCGGCCGTTACGGCGTGCCGCGCCGATACCCAGTGGATGGTGGATTTTACCTGCCGGTTGTCGGGCGCCGATCCGCCGCGTGTGGCAGGGTCGTAGGTGCAATGCAGCTCAACGACGGCACCGGCGGCATCTTTGACGAACGATTGACAGGTGATATAATAGGCGTACCGCAGGCGCACTTCGTTGCCGGGAAAAAGCCGGTAATATTTTTTGGGCGGCGCTTCGCGGAAGTCGTCCTGTTCGATAAAAAGTTCGCGGCAAAAAGGCAAGCGGCGGCTGCCGGCCGAAAGGTCTTCGGGGTTATTGATGGCGTCGAGTTCCTCGCTGGAATCTTCGGGATAATTGTCGATAATTACTTTAAGCGGATGCAGTACGCCCATGACTCGTGGCGAGCGCTTGTTTAAGTCTTCGCGCAGGCAATGTTCCAAAAGCGCTACGTCCACCATGCTGTCGCGTTTAGCAACCCCGATGCGGTCACAGAAGTCGCGGATTGATTCGGGCGTAAATCCCCGCCGGCGCAAGCCGCAGACCGTGGGCATGCGCGGATCGTCCCAACCGCTCACGTATTTGTTGGTGACGAGTTCGAGCAATCGGCGCTTGCTCATGACCGTGTAATTTAAATTGAGACGCGCAAATTCGATCTGCTGCGGATGACAGGGCGTTTTGAGAACGTCCAGCACCCAATCGTACAGCGGGCGATGGTCTTCGAATTCGAGCGTGCAAATGGAATGGGTGATGCCTTCTATCGCATCCGAAAGGCAATGCGTAAAATCGTACATGGGATAAATGCACCAGGTATCGCCGGTGCGGTGGTGCGACGCGCGCATGATCCGGTAAATGACCGGGTCGCGCATATTGATATTGCCCGATGCCATATCGATTTTTGCGCGCAGCGTGCGCGAACCGTCCGCGAATTCACCGGCGCGCATACGGTTAAACAGGTCAAGATTTTCGTCCACGGACCGGTTGCGGTTGGGGCTATCCTTGCCCGGCGCGGTGAGCGTGCCGCGATATTCCCGCATTTGTTCGGCGTTTAAATCGCACACATAGGCTTTGCCGAGTTTTATGAGTTGCACCGCGAAATCGAATAAATTTTCAAAATAGTCCGAGGCATAAAAGAGGTTCTTGCCCCAGTCAAAGCCCAGCCAGCGCACGTCTTCCTGGATGGAATCCACATACTCCACGTCTTCTTTAGAAGGGTTGGTGTCGTCAAAACGCAAGTGGCAGACGCCCTTATAATCGCGCGCCAGGCCGAAATTAAGGCAAATGGACTTGGCATGTCCGATATGTAAATAGCCGTTCGGCTCGGGCGGAAAACGGGTCGCCACGCGGCCGTTGCTTTTGTTGTTTTTTAAATCTTCATCGATAATGACACGGATAAAATTACTTGCCGTGACATTCGGGTTTTCGCTCTTCGCCGGTTCGTTATTCATTGATTAATGCTGTGCCTCGTTTTTAAGGAAGATTGTTTGCGTACCATAAAAATAGTTTATGGGGGCTTGCCCTTATGCGTTGCCGACCATAAAAGATGTCATGGAGATCGAACCCATCACGACGGCATCGTTAAAAATTGAAACGGTTTCATTTTCTTTTTGCAATGCTAAAGTGTAAAGCAGCGGTAAAAAATGTTCGGGAGTAGGGGCGGACAATGCCATTTCCCGGCCCAGGGATTGGTAATTGATCAATTCCGCATGGTTATTGCCGAGAATGAGTTTTTTTAATAGGTCGTTTGTGCGCTGCGCCCAATCGTAGCCATACGTTGGTTCGTCCATTTTGTCCCAGGCAATCATGCCGAGATTGTGGACCATGTTGCCGCTGCCCACAATCAGCACGCCTTTGGTGCGCAGCGCGGCAAGTTCCCGCGCAAGCTCATAATGAAAAAGCGCGGGCATCCCGGTATCTAAACTTAACTGAATAACGGGAATGTCCGCTTGGGGAAATAGATGTTTTAAAACGACCCAGCAGCCATGGTCCAATCCCCAGGTTGTGTCTAAGCTGATATCTGTTTTGGTGATTAGTTTTTTAATTTCGCGCGCCAATTTGGGATTGCCCGGCGCCGGATATTCTATGTTGTAAAGCTGCCGCGGAAATCCGCCGAAGTTATGGATCGTGCGGGGCGTTTCCATAGCGGTAACCTGCGTTCCATTGGTCTCCCAATGGGCCGAAATGCATAGGACGGCATTCGGTTTTGGAATTTTCTTGCGAATATCTTGCCAGCCTTGGCTGAATTCGTTTTCCTCGATGGCATTCATGGGGCTGCCGTGTCCTAGGAAAAGTACGGGCATGGCTTTATCGGTAAACCGGCTGTCGTGGGTATTATTGTTTTTCATGGATTATCGTCGCTATTCTTAAAAATAAAATAAAAGCTTTGCCCAGACATATTTATATTTCCAAAACAATGCCGGATTAAACTATTTTTTAAAATAATAAAAAAGACACATTTTATCGGGAGCAATGCAATGGTCGGATGTCATTTAGGAAGGTTGTTGCAGGTTACTGTTGCCGGAGGTTCGTACCAGGAAGGCCTTACGGCCGTTGTGCAGGGGTTGCCCGCCGGCATGCCGTTGACAGAACAGGAAATATACGCGGACCTTCTTTTGCGTAAGCCCGGCGCGGACGAACTTTCGTCGCCCCGCAAGGAGCCCGATTTGCCGGTGATTTATTCGGGAGTAAACGCCGAAGACACTATTCAGGGGGCTGCCAACAAGAACCAGACCAACGGTACGCCCCTGACGATTTTAATTCCCAACCTGGACCGCCATTTCGTGCACGTAAAGCAGTACCAGGACACCAACCGCACACCGCGGCCGGGACACGCTTCTTATGCGTCGTTTGTTAAGTATGGCCTGGCCGACGATTCCCTTGGCGCGGGAATTTTTAGCGGCCGCTACACGGCCACCATCGTTGCCGCGGGTTCCGTAGCCAGGAAAATCCTGCGAAAATGCGGCATCCAGGTGTTTGCTTATGTAAAGGAGGCGGCCGGCGTTTGCATGCAGGAGATCGACCATACAACGGCGCTGGCGCGCTGCGAATCGTACAAAGCCATGCGGCGG
>JAQUMP010000374.1 GCA_028718065.1 Chitinivibrionales bacterium
TAGTATCTTTAGTAGGCGTCTTAATCTTTTTTTTGGCGAAGCAGCTCCCAGAAGCCTCGGGGGCTAATAATTAAAAGGTTTTCTCGCTTTTTTAATATTAACAAATCCCGATCGCCAGTAACTAATACGTCAGCATTATATTTTAATGCAGCGGCGAGGATTGGAATATCGTTTTTGTCGCGAACGTGCACACCGCTTATGTCTTTGGGGGTCGCTATAATGGAAAACCGATGAAGCAACTCAACGGTCCCCGTAATCGATGGTTCCGGAACGTGGAATTTGTATCGAAGCGTCCTTATTAATTCTTGTAATACATAATCGCTGATTATTAACTCATGCTCGCTCATTATTTCGCGGATTACGTCTGCGCACAAACCCCGGGTCGCAATGCCGTTGGCCAGGACGTTCGTATCGAGGAATACCTTCACGACACCTCTTTAAATACATCTTCATCAACCAGGTAGCCTCGTGCTTCGGCAAAGGGCATGATCTCTTTGCGTAGCTGGTTAAACATTTGAATGGAGAGCTGGCGTTTTAGAGCGTCGCGAACGACGTCGCTCTTGTTGCGCTTGTTTCGTTTGCAAACCAGCGCAAGCATTTTGCCGGTTTCTTTGTCCAATCGAACGGTGATGGTGTTCATGTATTACAATGTACTACGTTCCGGTTTTTAAGTCAAGATATTTTTCTGCCGGAAGCGCGGTCGGAAAAATGTTTTTTATTGATTCTTGCTCATTGATAAAGTCTCGACTTAATTGTGTTGCTTTCTTTCCATGCTGTCTTATAATATATGTATATATTTAGATTTAAATCTAAAATAATATACTATTTTTATTGATTTAAGTCTAAAAATATGGTATTATTATGTTGTATGATTAAGCGGCAAGTTACTGATCTTATTCTGGAACGGCTCTTTTTAGGCAAAGCCATTCTCATTACCGGTCCTCGGCAGGTCGGTAAAACAACCTTGGTAAAGGAGATCGCGGTCCTTAGCGGAAAATCATCACTGTTGTTAAATGGCGATGAATATGATGTGCGCGAGATGTTTGCACGCCCCACCTCCACGCAGCTTGGCGCGATCATTGGCAACAGCCCTTTGGTTATCATTGACGAAGCGCAACGGATAGAAAATATAGGTCTGGTACTAAAACTTTGTGTGGACAATTTCCCGCAGACCCAGATGCTCGTGACCGGATCGTCGACGCTGGAGCTTGCCGGTAAAATCAACGAACCGCTTACCGGAAGAAAATTTGAATTCGAGTTATTTCCATTCTCTTACCTGGAAATGGCGCATGCCACCTCCTCATTGGAAGAGCGCCGCATGCTTGAACACCGTATGGTATTTGGTTATTACCCGGATGTCGTGGTTAGCGCGGGAAAAGAAAATGAAATCCTGCAACTCTTGACAAACAGCTATTTATATAAGGATTTACTCGCCTATCAGCAGATTAAAAAGCCTTCAATTCTTGAAAAACTTGTTCAGGCCTTGGCGCTTCAGATTGGCCAGGAGGTCTCCTTTCACGAATTGGGGCAACTTATCGGCCTTGACACAACCACGGTTGAACGATACATAGATCTGCTCGAAAAATCCTATGTTGTTTTCCGTCTTCCGTCGCTGAATCGCAATATGCGCAACGAAATTAAAAAAGGCCGGAAAATTTATTTTTATGATACCGGCATACGCAATGCCATTATTAAAAATTTTAACAGGCTGGCGTTGCGCCAGGATGTGGGCGCCTTGTGGGAAAATTTTCTGATTGCCGAACGATACAAATACATGCGTTATTCGCAACTATATGCGAACCGGTTTTTCTGGCGTACGGTCGCTCAGCAGGAAATCGATTACCTTGAAGAATACAATGGCATTTTACATGCCTATGAGTTTAAATGGAACCCTCGCAAAATACCCCGTTTTCCTCAGAGCTTTCTGGCTGCCTATCCCGGCAGCCAAACAATGTTGGTGCAACCGGATAATTTTGAGGGATTCATAACGGGGCGAAAACCGGAATAGGCATGCGCCGCCATCCGTTACTGCATCACCCAGTATTTTTTTAATTCCGCGATGGCATTGGCGCGATTGGCGGAATCGGGTTCCATGCGCAGGTAGGCGTACAGGTTGCTCTGGGCGCGGTCGCGATCGATGAAGCGGGTCGAAAAAAGCATCGCCAGGCGCAGGTGCGACATGCCCACCGAGTAGCCGATGCTCGATTCGGAGATCGGCAATTGCCGCAGCCGGACCATGTTGGTGGTATCGATGTATAATTCGCGCTCGTAGAACATGCGCGCATTGGTAAAGTCCTTTTCGTCCGTGGAAATTTCGCCCAGGATAAAATTGCTGACCGGCAGGTTGGGATTAATCGCCAGCACCCGCAGCATGTAGCTCTTGGCGTCGGCCAGGCGGTGCAGCTCAAAATAGTTGAGCAGCGCCAGGTTATGCAGCGCCAGGATATGGTTGGGATCGTAGGAGAGCGCTTTTTCGTAAAATGATTTTGCCCGGCCGTGATCGCGGTATTCGGTATACGTCCTTCCCATGTTGTAATAAAATCGGGCAATCGGGGGGGAGCTTTGCAGGGATGTCGTGAAAAATATGCGCGCTGAGTCAAGATGCCGGATGTTGTTGGTCAATTTATATAAATCATAATATTCGATGCCCAGATTATGGTTTACATGCATGAGCTGGGTAGAATTTTTTTCGGTGAGCAGCGCGTTTTTTAATTCTCCGATGCTTTTTTGGATGATCTGCAGCCCGCGCAGGGGCGCGGCACTGGTTTCGGACGAGACGACCGAAGGCTGCATATAGGGGTAGTTATGATAAATGACCCACAACAGCAGGACCCACACAAGAAAAATCGCCGGATAAAAAAGACGGTCGTGCCGCACCAGATATACGTACGGTGAAACTTCGCTTGCCGCGGTTATGGTTGACGGGGTAGAATCGGCGATCATGAGGACGCCCCGCCGCCGGGAGCCACGAACTGCAGGATAAAAAAGTCGGGATTGTGCAATCCGTAAACAACTTTGAAATATTCCGGGTGCGAGACAATGACCGGGTAAAGGTATTTTGCGGTGGTGTTGGTCCAGAAAAAATTGTCATAGACGATATAGGCCACCCGGTTTTGTTTTAAGCTGGCAACAATGGCCTCGACGTCGTGCGAATAGGGATAAACGATTCCTTTGCGGTTGCAGCGCAGGTAAAAAAGTTCGGGTTTGCGGTTCATGACCACCACGTCGGGCGCGGTGTTTTCGCGGACCCAGTCGGCGCAGCGATAAAAGTTGATCCAGTCGGCGGAAAGCGTTTCGTGGAAGCCGGGTTTGCCGATGCGATTAATAACATTAAGCCCGGCAATGATCCACACCAAAACCCACACCATAAGAAGTTGTCGCTGCGTAAGTATTTTTGGCTTTCCGATGAAATCCCGGAGAAGCCCTTTAAAGTTCCGCGTGGTTTGCGGATTAAAAACGCTGATAAGAACATGGATCCCCCGCAGCAGAAAATAAAAAAGAAAGGGCAGCACGCACACGATCCGGCGATCGTTGGCCAGCGGCCAGACCATGACGATGCCGAAATAAAAGAGCAGGTAAAAACTGATAATGCGGCCGCGGCCGAAAAAGCCGCGCAGCCAGCCCACGGTTATGAGCACGATGAATATTTTTGACAAAAGCGAAGGTAGAAAAGGCGGCGTGTGCTGGCCGAAGGGTACGATGCATGAGGCGATCAAATAGGTTGAATGAATGCCGATATTGTCGAGCACGCGATGGACCAGTTCTGGCGTGGTAATAATGCCCTGGCCCGGGTCATAGCTATCGCGCAGAAACAAAAGCGACTGATACCCGCTTTCCCAAGGGATAAAAAGATGGATGAGGAGCAGCGCGACGAGCGTCAGCAGCACATGCACGACGGCATAGCGATATTTTTTGTCGACCAGTGTCGAGACGACCCAGGCGGCGCTAAAGGCGATTCCTATGGAACGGCAGTTAGCCGGCAAGATCGAAACCGCCAGCGCGCCCCAGAAAAGAGCGGCGTTTCCGGGCCGTTCTAAACTTTTGTCAAGCAACCATAGCGCCAGCAGGGTCAGCAGGGTATAGCATATTTCGCTCATAAAAATAAGGCCGAAGGTCGCCAGAAGGTTTGAGGCCGCGGTCAGGATAAGCAGGGGGAAAATAAGGGTTGTGTCTTTTTTCTTGAAATAGTTATACGTAAAAAGAATTACCAGCGCGCCCAGAATGCCCATAACGATCTGGCAGAGCAACGGCGAACGGTCGAAAATCTGCAGCGCCGCGAGCAAAATCGGAAACACGACCGGAAAGGTATTATCGATGGGGGCGTCCGCCAGATGGATATCGCGGAATCCCTGGCCGCTGATCAGCGCTTTCCCGATGATAAAATAATTGGC
>JAQUMP010000375.1 GCA_028718065.1 Chitinivibrionales bacterium
GTTTAAGACCCAACGGTTAATGACCGATTTTTACTGGGAAGTCCTGGATAAAATCGAGGTGCAAAAACCGGGGAAAATAAATACCGATTATTCGGTCGGGTTCTTTTTTGTTAATGGCGGCAAAACCTTTATTAAGGGCCATGACAATTGCAATACCGCCTTCGAGCAGATACGGGGCACAACCGAGGGCGTGGTTTTAAAACTTAACAATGGTTTTGCGAACCAGGACCAAATCATTCAACGGCGCATTTATCGCACGATTATTTTGGCGCCTGGCGATAAAAATGCCGCCGCGATCACGGAAGCCGTGGAATCCATGATGGATAAGCTCAAGCTGGACATGTCTTTTGCAATGCCTAAAGTAAAGGAAATAAAATAACGTTGCCCTCCAACGCACCCCCTTGTATCCCTCTCTCGGATTGGCCTGAAAATAATTAAATCAAAACCAATACTATTATAGTATCATATACGTACTCAAGACGCTCCGTACAATATCGGGGTCAATTATTAAATCAGAACGACCGGACAATTCAGCTCATGACGCATTTTTCGCCCAAAGTTCCAGCGATCCGAAATTCTTTTTTTAAAGTTCTGCGCAGGGTCCTGAAATTTTTATTTCCGCTTCCCGCCATGCCTTTACCGGGCGCTCCGTGGCGGCGAAGGGTCAAAGCATTTATGCGGCTTGAATTTGCGCGCCACCGCACGCCCGGTCATGCGGCCTTCAGCTTGAGCATAGGCGTTTTTTTCGGTTTTTTTCCCATTTATGGATTTCAGGTGATTGCGCTGATGGCCTTAAGTTTTGCCCTGCGCATTAACCGGCCGCTGGCCCTGCTCGGCGTTTATGTTTCGAATCCGCCCACCTATCCTTTTATAATCGCACTGGCCGTTTGGGTCGGAAAAAAGGTCGTACCTCATTCCTGGATAATCGGCGCGGCGCATTTGCCGTTTCGATTTAATAATCTGCTTGCCCATGGCATTGAATGGTTTTTCGGCAGCTTAGTTCTCTCCCTCGTGCTCGGCGGCCTCTGCTGTCTGATAAGCTATTTGTTTTTCCTGGCTCTCGCGCGGCGTAAAAATATTCTTGTGCCCGATGCTGCGCGCTGAAAACACACCTTTCTTTTTCGTAAATGCACCCCGAAAACAATTATCAACAGGCTTCAAAAGTTTTGTTGAATGTCATTGCCATCCTAAAATATATTATAGTCAATTGACACAAGGATATTTACGCCAATCAACTACGTTCTTGTGGACAGCTCCTTTTTTAAAAGGAAAGTATTTTTGAAAATTTATAGGATTTTGTCTTTGATTGCCATGTTTATTTTTCTGCCCCGGGTATATGCCGATACGCTATCCATGGTGGGCGGTGTTCCGGTCGATATGGTTTTTATTCCCGCCGGATGGTTTGTTATGGGAAGCTCGTCCGGTGAAAACGACGAAAAACCGGTGCATAAGGTTTTTGTCGATTCTTTTTTTATGGAAAAGTCGGAAGTTACGGTCTGGGAATATCTTGAATGCGTTCATGCCGGCGCATGCCGCATGCCGCTCTGGTGGAACAAAAAATTCTTTAATAATCAAGCCGATGATATTCCCGGAAATAAATGGCTTGCCATGCCGGTGGTTGGCGTGAGCTGGGACAATGCGCAGGATTTTTGCGCTTGGAAAGGAACAGGATACCGGCTGCCTACCGAGGCCGAATGGGAATATGCGGCACGGGCCGGCTCTACCTCGGAATACTTTTGGGGTAATACCATGGACAGCGCCGCCGAATATGCCGTTATCGATAAAGGCATCTCGCCGGTTATGACAAGAAAACCTAACGCCTGGGGACTCTATGACATGATCGGCAATGCCTGGGAATGGTGTCAGGACCGGTATGATAAAAATTATTATAAGAAAAGCCCTGAGCGTAATCCGACCGGTCCCGGCGATTCCGAAAGCAAAAAATATCCCTATCGGGTTGTTCGCGGTGGAGAGTGGAATGAATACCGCTGGAACCTCCGTTGCGCAAACCGGAACTACGGGGAAGAATTCAGACGGTTCAATGGTGTTGGTTTTAGAATTTGTCGGAGCATAGGAAAAAATGATGGCAAATAAAATTGTGGTTCTTTTGTACCTGGCAACATTTTCGATTGCCTCCGCATCGGCATTGGATACCCTGCATGCGCCATCCGATTTTAAGATGCTTTTTAAAGCAAACGGCCAAGTTACGCTTGGTTTGTATATATACGGGCAACCCAAATACTCCGATCTTAATCCCGGATATCGATCGGATATGCTGGTATACACTGATATAATCAGCTATAAAAAACTTGTTTTTGATTTTTTCATGGGGGCGACTACCCGGATTGCCCGTTTACCGAAAGCCCCCATAAAACTTGACAAAATCCTATACACGCTTTCGCCGGAGTTCAGGTATGTTTTCAAAAAATCCTTACTTATGGCCGGTTTATACCATGAATGCATCCATACTATTAGCCGCGAAGAAACGGCCGGTTCCACGTGGTGGAATGTTTTTCAATTCGGCGGCGGGACCAAGGGCGCCTATCCGTTCTACCTCATAGAAAAATACAACAACCGTGATTTTTCGTTGCGCAATTCGTTCGACGCGCAAGTCAACGTCGGCTTTTATGTGCAAGGGCATTCCCTTTTAGAAGGGCAGAACCACAATTACCGGTACGACGCTTCGGGGGTAGCGCGCTATCATTTGGGGTTGTTTAGGAACCAAACCATATATTTTGATTGTCTGCCTCATATCTGGTACGATAATAATGGAAAAGTCACTTATAAAATATCGGGTGAAATCAATTATGTGATTTTAGCCCTCGATAATATAGCCACGCTTTATTTCAACCATTGTTTTCACGACGATAATCCTTACGATAACGAAAACTCGCTCGGTGCTATCGGTTTTAAGGTGCTGTTTTAGTTTTGCCGACGAATGAGCATTCGCGGGTATGATCGTCTCAGATCTGAGACATACGTCTCAAATTTGAGACTCATACTATAAACCTGCCTCCGATTTTAGTCAAAAAAATCCATTTTATCTTCTGGCCCGAAATTCGCATATATACCGTTCCCCGTGGCCGGAATCCGGTCGGGCAACGGGGAAAATATTATTCCGGATATCAATTCCGTTCCGTAAGGATCAATACGTGCCGAACCGAATTTTTTTTCTTGACTTTTTCAATTGTCTTCTGCTATTTTTAGCCGACTGTAAATTGATCGTACAGAGTGCCATGCCCCGTTTTGCTCCCGGTCGACCCCGGAAAGCGCCATCGGACTTGAGCACGTCGGCATTAAGAATCCGGATCGCCTCGCGTGCTCCCGCATCTTGCTTATCATCCAAGCCCGGCGATTTTTTTTAGAACGTAAAAAATTTTTCAAGGTATTGCATTGTGCTATAGGTGCGCCTAGTGCTTTCGTGCGCATATATGGCCGATGACAATTTAAAATTAGATATACCTATCGACGGAAGACGGCGAGGGGGCCATTTACGGAGGTGGCTCCCTTTCCATACACCGGCATTTACCCTTTTGACAATACCCTGCGAAAACACCTATTTTTGGGGCCGTAATGAATGCCACGGTTGCCAAAAATAAAAAATTCCTTCCGTCGGATTTGGGCGATGTCATTAGCCTGATTTATCCGCTATTCTATGCGCTTTTAGGTCTCGGTATTGCCGTAACTCTTAATTTTCATCAATTCCATAACGATTTCTGGGACAATGTTTTTATCGCCCGGCACCTAAACCCGCGCGATATTCAATCCTGGTACAGCCCCTTTTTCCCGCTTGCCTATAACCTGTTTGTAAAGGCCATCACGGGCAAGGGTTTTCCGGTGGTCCCGGCGCTTCTGGCGAACCTGGGTTTTGCAATGGCCTATCTATATACGGCGCGGACGCTTTTTAGAATAGTCCTTTCGTCAACGCAGACCTTGGCCGCGCTGGTAATGCTTTCGATTTTTCCCCGCCTTTTCTGGTATGTAAATGCCGCCGGAGCGGACCCGGCCTCCATTCTCTTTTTTACCCTCGGGGCGCTCTTAATCGTCCGGCAAGGGCTCCGCAATCAAAAAGAAAACTCATGGTTCCTTGTGTTTTTTGGCGGCGGTTTACTGCTTGGTCTGGGGGCTTTGTGCCGTTATCATGTCCTGGTCGGCGGCGTCCTTTTTTTAGCGGCCTTCTGGATTTGCTATCCGGACTTTCGACGGCGATTCGTCGTGGCGGGCGTCGGCCTTTTTATGGGCTATCTGCCCCAGATCATCTTGAGCGTGGCAACTGGCCACGGAATCATTTCGACCGGCTATGGCATCGTAAATATTTACAACCTCATGTATCATCTTTCGTGGTACCAAACCGTCACCCTCAAGCTTCCCTCGTCGGCGTTCAGCCTT
>JAQUMP010000376.1 GCA_028718065.1 Chitinivibrionales bacterium
GTCGTGGATACCTCGTCGCAACTTAACCACCCGGTCATTTTAAACCAGAAAGTGCCGGTGTACGTGATTGCGCCGCCGGTCACTCCGCTTCAGGCGGCGCCGGTCCCGTTCAAGACAACCTTTAATAATCCCAACGGCACGAACCTTATCCTGGGCGGCCCTACTTACAATACGTATTACCAGCAATACCGGCAGTGGGTGCGGAACCAGGGTTCCGGCACGGTCTTAACCTTTAAAATTGCAGCGTCGATGGACCCCAATGATTCCGTCAAGGCGCAACTTTATATTTACGATGTGGTGGGCAACCTGGTGAACGCCTCGACAAGACCTTACGATCTGCTGCCGAAAGAATTCCAGGACGCTCCCGGGTCTGCGCGTGATTTTGATATCTACTGGAACGGAGTAAATGCCAAGGGCATGAAGGTTGCTCCGGGAGTATACCGCGTGCTCCTCTATCTCCAGACAAAATCCGGCAAAAAGCAGAGATTGGTGGGAACGGTAGGAATAAAATAGCGGCCCTTAGTCAGCTATTTTACTTGACATTGCAGACAAACGCGTTTTTCCCGTGAAAACGGGAACGACGCGTTTTTATTTGCCCCCCCGGCATTTAATTTTGCCGGAGAGCGCTGAAATATGCTATTTTAATCTCGCAGATTTATCCTAACGATCGGAAAAATCACATGCTGAAAAGTTTTTCATTATACCGTTTAACCGTATTAATATTCGTCCTGACGGCCGCCAATTTTGCCGCTTCCGCGGTCCGGACAAACAAAGCACCTGTCAAGCGTTCGCCCGCTGCGTCCGCGGCCTCCCTTGAAAACCGCAAAATATCGCTTGAAAACGAAATCAGCGCCTTAACGGCAAAATTGGAGCAGCTGCAACAGGACAGCCTTGCGACCGCGCTGGATCTTTCGGGCAATGCTTCGACCCAGTCCGATAAAATTGCCGCGCTTGACGCCGATATAAAAACATCCGCCGCGGACCTTGCGGATCTTAAAACGCAACTTAACAAAGTGCGACAAGACAGCGCCGCGCAGTGGTCTGAATACCGCGAGCAGGCCGCCGCCGCCCGGAAGCAGAGCGTCGGCAACGCGACCGCGCTGCTTATCGCCTCAAACGAACTGGCGACGCTTAACCGGCAGCGCGGCAATCTGGCGGGCAAGGGCGGCGCGGGCGGGGAGCGCATCGTAAACCTGCTGCAAGCGCAGGCGGCCCACCTCGATTCGCTCATCCATAGCCGCCAGGCGGAGATCCTGGCGCTTAAAAGCAAGCGCGATCAAGTGGGGCAAGATTCGCTTGCCGAGGAATCCCGGGCCTCCGAAGGCAGAAAACGCCTCGCCCCCGAACTGCGGCGCCTTGACAGTCTGCTAACACCCCTGATCGCCGAACGCCAGAACGTCGCCGAAAAGCAACTGAAAGGCAAACAGGACATCGCCGAAAAAAAGACCCGGCAGCAACAGCGTCTGGTTTCCTTGACAAATCAAAAGACCGAGCTGGCCGCTTCGATCCAGCGGCTCTCCAAGGAGCTTGCCATCGTCGGCGCCCGGCGGGATGCCGACAACCATGCCGCATCCGCGGCGCGGCAGAAATACGACCAGGCGCGCGCCCCCCTGGTTGCCGCCCTGAGCTCGGCGGAAAGCGCCTTCAAGAACGCGGGCGCCGACCGGGACGCCCTGGTTGCTTTCCAAAAGGAAATGCAGTTCTCCGCGACAATCGCCAAGGCCAAGGAGGCGCTTGACGCGATCATCCAGGACGCGGCCAAAGGCAAGCGCGGGGCCAAGAAGCACAGCGAAGACAAGGAAAATGAGATCAACGATCTGTACCGTCAGCTCGACGAATTCAGCCATGCCCCCGGTGTCGCCGCCAAGCACGCGCAGTTTAAGGCCTATTCGGTGGAGCAGACCAAAATAATGGTAGATAGCCTCGTGAGCGCGTCCAACCAGCAGCTCGTCGGGCCCGCCCAGAAAGTTGACATCGCGCGAAAAGCGCTGGCCGATTTCGACGCGGCGCGCCCCGCGCCCGGCGCCACGAGCCCCGCCCAGGGAGGCCAGCTCGACAGTTTGTATTCATCCAAGGAACGCAGCATTACCCAGATTACGGCGCAAAAGGACTCGCTCGACCGCCTTATAACCGGTTTACAAAATACAAGCAGCGAGTTTGACGTCGCCTCGTTTTCCGATCTGGGACACGGCGACAGCGCGCTCCGCGTAATCGACAAAAAAAAGGCCGACCTGACCGCCGAGCGTTCGCGGGCCAAAAGCGACAGTCTTGCCATTGAAGCCGCCGCTGCCAGGGCCCTGCTGCGCACTCGTAACGACCGCCTTAAAAACACCGGCGCCCTGGCCGCGGCCCAGCAGGACCTGGCAGGTCTCTCCGAACGGGCCCAGCGCACGCAGCAGTCCATCGTGGAAGCGCAGGAAAAGAACCGGCTCGCGGCCAGTCTTGCCGAGCAGGAAGGGCGAAGGTTAGACAGCCTGATCGGCCTGAAACAGCAGGAGGTCAATGCGCTTTCTTTACAAAAAGAGCAACTGTCTAAAGAAAACCGGGCTATCACCGAGCGGTTCGACCAGCCGTTGAAGCGTATTGCCCAAACGCAAGCCCATGTGGACAGCCTTGTTCGTCAGAAACAATCCGAACAGACGGCGCTCATGCGCCAGAAAGCCGCGGCGCTGCGGTCAAAATCTTCAGGTGAAAGCGGGCTTACCGTCAAGCTCCGTACCATTACCCAGGAACTAGCATCGGTAAGCCGGCGCATTGCCGCAGACCGCACCACCCTGGAAAGTATCCAGACCCAAGAGGCGCAAGCGGCGCAACGAGCCGCGCAAGTCAATCAAAATGTGTCGCAACTCGATAGCCAGATTGCCGCCCTGCAGGCGCAGCGCGACCAGGCCTCCCATAAAACGAATACCGCCGCCGAAACGGCCCCTGCGCCGGCCCCCGCGGCCCCATTGCAAAGCGAGGCCGCCCAGCAGCCTGCGGTGCCTGCCTCAGGGCCTGCCGAGCAGGCCCAGAATTACCTTGTTTCGATTTATGATCTTGTATCCAAAAACAAACTGCACGAAGCCATGAACCTTTTTGTAATCCATCGCGCCCAGCTTAAAAAATACCTGGACCGCGATGTTTACAATGCCATCCAGATGACCATCGACCAGGTTGGAGCGGAACAAAAGAAGTGATGCTTCTTTCGCTCTCATCGACTTGAGATGCCCTGCGTGGACATCGCCGACTTCCGATTTGTTCCTCTTGGGTCGAAGATATATTACTTTGCTTAAAAAGTAATCCATTCTCATATTGACTTACTTTTTAATTTAATATTATATTTACGATATAGTAAGAAAAGGAGGTCCTTATGGAAACCACGGCAACCGTAAAAGGTCAAATTGTAATTCCTGCGTCAATTCGCCGGAGATTCGAGATAAAAGAAGGCACCAGGATACAGATCGAAACCGACGAAAAAAATCATCGTATTTTTCTTCAGCCGATTACCCGTCGGTTTATTCATAGCCTCCGCGGAAAATATAGAGGCAAAGGATTAATGAAAGCGCTTGCCGCCGAAAAGAAAAAAGAACGGCAAATCTAGTGCCGCACAAACCCTCCGCCTACGTCCTCGATTCCTGGGCCATTATCGCCTACCTTGAAGATGAACCTTCGGGAGAAAAAGTCGCCGACCTGATCGCCGCCGCGCACGAAAACGGCACGCCGCTTAAAATGACGGTGGTTAATATCGGGGAAATCTGGTACATTCTTGCCCGCGAAACTTCCGAACTTGAGGCGGACCGGAGCATCTATCAATTGCATGAACTTGGAATCGAGTTTATTGCCGCGGACTGGAAACTTACGCTCGCAGCGGCGCGCTTTAAGGCCCGACACAAAATGTCGTACGCCGATGGATATGCGGCGGCGCTTGCCCAACAGGAAAAAGGCGCCGTTCTGTTAACCGGTGATAAAGAATTTAAGCAGGTAGAAAAGGATATTACTATTTACTGGCTGTAAATCCGGAAATCATTTCTTAAAATAGCGCAGAAGCTCCCCGTGCAGACGGCCGTTGCTTAAAATAATCGACCCGTTAAAAACATCCGCCTTCCCGTTAATGTCCGAAAACGCGCCGCCCGCCTCGCGCACAATGCAGGCGCCGGCCGCGCAATCCCACGGTTTGTCGAGCAGATTTACACATGCGTCAAGCTTGCCTGCCGCGCAACAAACGTAGGAATAGGCGTCCATGAACCCGTAGCAGTAGTCCGCTTTTTCCATGAGCGCGCGCAGGGCCCGCCCAGGCGCCAAGCGGCCTTTCTCCACCAATCCAATGCACGAAATCATGCCCGCCGAAAGACGGGCGGTTTTAGAAACCCGGATTGGCTTGCCGTTTAGAAATGCCCC
>JAQUMP010000377.1 GCA_028718065.1 Chitinivibrionales bacterium
TGATCGGCGACTCGGAAGCCAACCCCGATTCCATGGAAAACCACGGCAGCCGCCCGGAGGTTATTGCCGCCCTGGCACGCACGACGGGTTTTGCCGTGCGCAAAAGTTTTACGCTTAATCTGCCGATGCTCTATGTCGCACTCCCACAAAAGCAACGGGACAGCGTAGTCGCTATTGTCCGGGCGGCCGTGCCGCTGACGGCCATGGCGGAAATTATAAGCTCCGTGCACCGCCATATTTTAATTGCCGCGGTCCTGCTGGCGCTTATCGGCGCTCTTTTTGCCTGGGCGGCTTCCCGCATGGTAAGCCGGCCCATCGAAACCATCGCGGCCCGCGCCCTGTTGGTTGCCGGAAAGCCGGCCCTGCCGGCGCATAAAAACGGCGGGGAAGTCGGCCAGCTCGCCGATGCGCTTGACAGTATGGCAAGCAGGCTTACGGCGCAACTGGCGCAGATCACCCGCCAGAAAAACGAGCAGGAAGCGGTGCTGGCGAGCATGGTGGAAGGCGTGGTGGCGCTCGACGCCGAAGAAAAAATCATCCAGCTTAACCGCGCCGCGGCTATGCTGCTTAATCTGGACCCGCAGAAGGCCTACGGCAAATGGCTGAGCGAAATCATCCGTAACAGCGAACTATTGGCGTTTATCGCGCGCACTTTTAAAACCGAGACGATCACCGAAGGCGATCTGGTGCTGAACGGTCCCGGCCAGCAGCAGCGCTTTGTGCAAGTGCACGGCAGCGCTCTTAGGGCCACCGACGGCACGCGCCTGGGCGCCCTGATTGTTTTAAACGACATTACCCGGCTCAAGCGGCTCGAAACCATTCGCCGCGATTTTGTCGCCAACGTGAGCCACGAATTAAAAACGCCCCTTACATCCATTAAAGGTTTTGTGGAAACGGTCTTAAACGATCCGGACATGCCCGCACCGGAAGCGCGGCGCATGCTCACGATTGTCAACGAACAGAGCGACCGCATTAATGCCATCATCGACGACCTTTTAAGCCTGGCCCGCCTCGAACAGGACTCGCAGCAGGGCGAAATCGTGCGCGAAAGCACCGCGCTTAAGGTCCTGGCGCAGCGGGCCATTGCGGCTTGCGCCGCCCTCGCCGCCAAAAAATCCATGCGCCTTACGCTGGAGGCTGCGCAGGATTTTGTCGCGACGGTAAACGCTTCTTTGCTGGAGGAAGCGCTTGTCAACTTAATCGATAATGCCGTAAAATACAGTGAACCCGGCCGGGCGGTGGCTATTGCCGTTGGCGGCGATGAAAACGAGAACACCATTGCCGTGACCGATGAGGGCATCGGCATTCCCCAGCAGCACCTCGACCGGCTGTGCGAGCGGTTTTACCGCGTGGACAAGGCCCGCAGCCGCGATTCGGGCGGGACTGGTTTGGGGCTCTCGATTGTCAAACATATCATGCTGGTGCACGGCGGCTGCGTGAGCATAGTAAGCGCACCCGGCAAGGGCAGCACCTTTACGCTGCATTTGCCGCGCCGGGCGGCGGGCTCGGTTTCGTAGCATTAATTTTTAGAAAGAGTGTTCCTATGTTGCAACCGGTCAAGATAAAAGTGGAAGGCCTTAATTTTTTCTACGGCACCGCCCAGGCGCTGCATGACATAAGCCTGGAGGTGCCCGAGCATGCCGTTACGGCTCTGATCGGCCCTTCGGGCTGCGGCAAATCAACCTTTCTGCGCACGATCAACCGCATGAACGACATCATCGAAAGCACGCGCCTGAGCGGCTCGATAAAAATAGACAACCGCGACATTTACGATACCACCATGGACGTGGTGAGCCTGCGTAAAACCGTCGGCATGGTTTTTCAGAAATCCAACCCGTTTCCAAAATCGATCTTCGATAACGTTGCCTTCGGCCCGCGCATCCACGGGATTAAAAACCACGACGAACTCCGGGAACTCGTCGAAAAGAGCTTGACGCGTGCGGGTTTATGGGACGAAGTAAAAGACCGGCTTTTAAGCAGCGCGCTGGGACTTTCCGGCGGCCAGCAGCAGCGCCTCTGCATCGCGCGGGCCCTGGCGATCGACCCCCAGATCCTGCTCATGGACGAACCGGCCTCGGCGCTCGATCCCCGCTCCACGGCCCGCATCGAGGATTTAATCGAGGAACTGCAAGTGCAATATACCATTGTTATTGTCACGCACAACATGCAGCAGGCCTCGCGCGTTTCCGATTTTACCGCGTTTTTCTACGAGGGACGCCTGATTGAATACGGGTCGACGGATAAAATTTTTACCCGACCCGACCAAAAGCAAACCGAGGACTACATTACCGGCCGATTCGGCTGAAACCAGGGGACAATTTTATGGGGCTTCATTTGCAAAGAGAAATCGACGTGCTTAAAAAATCCATCGTAACGCTTTCGACCCTGGTGGAGGAGAGCGTTAACAACGCCGTTAACGCCGTACAGCAGCGCGACGAAGTTTTAGCGCGCTCGGTGATCGACGCCGACCGCATTATCGACAGCATGGAGATCGACGTCGAGGAAGAGTGCTGCAAGGCGCTGGCCCTGCATCAGCCCGTGGCGAGCGACCTGCGTTTTATCGTGGCCGTGCTTAAAATAAATAACGATTTGGAACGGGTCGGCGACATGGCGGTGAACATTGCCGAGCGCGCCCTGATGCTGGCGCAATTGCCCAATCGCGATTTTAAACCCTTCGATTTTAATCGCATGGTGCAACTGGCAGGCGGCATGCTTAAAAAAAGCTTGGACGCGTTGGTAAATTACGAAGCCGACCTCGCCGGTTCGGTCTGTAAATCGGACGACGACGTGGACGAAATCAACCGCGCCATGTATCTGGCCGTGATCGAACGCGTGCGCAAAAACCCGCAGGAAATCGACTACCTGCTGCACATGCTATCGATTTCGCGCAACGTGGAACGCATTGCCGACCATGCCACCAACATCGCCGAAGACGTTATCTACATGGTAAGCGGGGAAATTATCCGGCACCATTCCAAGGAAGACTCGCCCGAAGCAAAACAGTAGCCGCTGCGATTTTTATCCTACGCTAACACAATTCCAACGCATTTCAAATATTATATTTATTGTTCTCAAACCTTGCCGACGGCGTCCCCGGACGAAAGTGGGTATTATCTATGCAAACGCATTTAGAGGAATCCCTGCAGCGCGATATCAACCGCATCCGCGAGATCGTTATCGCCATGTCGGCCCTGGCCGAAAAAGCCCTGCAGGACTGCGTACTCTCCTTTGTCCAGAACAACCGCCAGATCGCCTATGCCGTGATTCTGCGCGACCAGTATATCGATGAAAAGGAAAAAGAGATCGACCGCCTGTGCCTTGAATTCATCGTGCGCCAGCAGCCGGTTGCCGGGCCCCTGCGCCTGGCCTACAGCACCATTAAATTGAGTCTGGAAATCGAGCGTGTCGGCGATTACGCCGAAGCCATCGCGCGCCATCTGCTCACGCTGCGCGACCAGCCGGCCGAGGAGGGCGTCAAGGACGGCATCGTAGAAATCGCCAATTTGTCCATCGGCATGTTCCGCGACTCCATCCGCGCGTTCGTTGACCAGGACCTGGAATTGGCTAAAAAAAATATCGGCATGGGCCAGGCGGCCGACGCTTTGCGCAATAAGCTTAATAGCGATCTGGTGAGCCGTTTGCAGGCGCAAAAAATATCCTTTGAAGAATTCGATCCGCTCATGAGCATCATCCGCCGGTTCGAACGCGTTTCCGACCAGTCGCGCAACATCTGCATGGAAGTGCTCTACATGTACACCGGTGAAATCGTCAAACATCAGGGCGCCGAAGCGTTTCGGGTTTTGTTCGTGGACGATCACAACCGCTGCCGCAGCCAGATTGCCGAGGCGATCGCCTATTCATTAAATCAACCGCGCTTTATCTTCAGCAGCGCCGGGGTGGCTCCGGAACCGGTCGATCGGCAGACCGTGGAATTCATGAAGAGCAAAGGGTTCGATCTCGCGCGCAGCGTCCCCAAGTCCGTTCACCAGATCCCGAACCTGGATTATTATCAGGTAATCGTGGCCCTTTCGCCGAACGCTTCCCAGGTTTTTCCGCAACGGCCGCGCAAGGCCATTTTTATGGATTGGCCGGTGGCCGACCCATCATTGCAGCAGGGCACGCCCGAAGCAATCGCGGCCGCCTACGAAAAAACGTTTCAGTTCATCCAGATGCAAGTGCAGGACCTTATCAAGGCAATCATAGGATCGGAAAACAAATAGGACAATATACCCAAAATTCAAAATGTAATATTTTTGCTCTTTTGACCTCACCCCTTAACCCCCGCCCCCTTTTCCCCTCTCCGATTCTGCGAGGGGCCAGGGGTGAGGTCAAAAAAAGAATAGTAAATATTTCTTTTCTTTGTCCAATTA
>JAQUMP010000378.1 GCA_028718065.1 Chitinivibrionales bacterium
GGAGTGGGCCGAAGAAGGTTTGCGGTACGACCGTAAAGCGCTGTCCAACTTTAAAAAGCCACCTTGAAAAAGGGTGGTTTTTTGCTTTTAGGGAGTCAAATACATGTCAAACATCGTTATCGTGGGGGCGCAATGGGGCGACGAAGGCAAAGCCAAGGTCGTTGATTATCTCACCGAATTCTGCGACCTGATCGTCCGGTACCAGGGGGGCGCGAACGCAGGGCATACGGTTATTGTCAAGGGGGAAAAATTCGTTTTTCACCTGGTGCCTTCGGGGATCGTGTATCCTGCCAAAATATGCGTGGTGGGCAGCGGCGTGGTGTTCGACGCCGAGCAGTTTCTCAAGGAAATCGATGAACTCGCCGGACGCGGCGTCGACGTAACGGGCAGATTGTTCGTTTCTGACTGCGCGCACCTGGTGTTCCCGTTTCACCGGCAAATGGACGGCGCCGCCGAAACTTCGGCGAGCTCCGACAATAAAATCGGGACGACCGGACGCGGCATCGGGCCGGCCTATTCCGATAAGGCCCTGCGCTGCGGCATCCGGGTCGGTGACTTGACCGATTGGGACTACTTTGCCCAAAAGCTCTCCCAAAGCTGCGCCCAGCATTCCCGTCTGCTGGAAACCTATTATTCCGTAAAAATGACGGATACGGCGGAAGCCCTGTGCGAGCGCTACCGCGCGATCCGCGCGCGCCTGCTCCCGTTTATCACCGATACCAGTCAATTTATTTATGCGTCTCTTTACAAGGGCAAGCAGATTTTATTTGAAGGCGCCCAGGGCAGCATGCTCGATATCGACCATGGGACATACCCTTTTGTCACCTCTTCCAATACGATCGCCGGCGGCGCGTGCACGGGCGCGGGCGTGGGTCCGACCATGATCCGCGCCGTTGTCGGAATTGTAAAGGCCTATACGACCCGCGTGGGCAACGGACCGTTTCCCACCGAACTTTCCGACTCGGTCGGCGAAACCCTTCGTAAAAAAGGCGGAGAATTCGGCGCCACCACCGGCCGGCCGCGACGCTGCGGCTGGTTCGATAGCGTCGTGCTGCGCAAATCCGTGGAGCTGAACGGGCTTACGCACCTGGCGCTCACCAAGCTCGACGTGCTCAGCAATTTCAGCGAGGTTAAAATTTGTTCGCACTACGAAGTCGACGGCAAGCGCCTTGAGCATTTTCCCTCGAATTTGCAGGTTTTAGGCCGCGCCAAGCCGATATACGAAACTTTGCCGGGATGGAACGACGATCTTACGGCCTGCAAATCGCTCGGGCAGTTGCCCACGAACGCTATCACATTTATCAACCGTTTGCAAAAGCTCTGTCACGGCATTCCGCTGCTCATGGTTTCGGTCGGGCCGGAACGGAGCCAGACGATCGAAGTAACATCCCTTTAAAAAGGATTTGGATGGTATGATGCAGGTTCAAGTGCAGGGATTAACCCTTTCGGACCAGGGATTTGTTATTATGCTCGGAAACAACATTGACAAGAGGGTATTGCCCATTTTTATCGGCGCGCCCGAGGCCCAGGCCATTGCCGTGGCGCTTAACCACCTCGAAGTCCCGCGGCCTCTTACGCATGATCTTTTTAAATCCGTCATGGAAACGCTCCTGTGCGCGCTCACCAAGATCGAAATTTACGACTTGGTCGATAATACCTTTTACGGCAGGCTCCTGATAAGCGACGGGACCAAGGTGTTTACGGTGGATTGCCGGCCCAGCGACGCCATTGCCCTGGCGCTGCGTTTTGAGGCGCCGATTTACGTAAGCGAAAATGTTTTTGAAGGCGCCGCCGTGACCATCGAGAACAAACCGGCCGAAAAAGCGCCGGCCGAAAAAAAGGCGGCCGAGGGAGCGCCGCCATCATTGACAACACGCGAAATGCTGCAACAAAAGCTGACCGAGGCCGTTGCCGCGGAAAAATACGAAGAGGCGGCCCGTCTGCGGGATGAACTTAAAAAATTATCGGAATCCAACTGAGGTCTTGCATGGTTTTACGGCTGCCGAGCGCGCTGTTTTCGCTGGTGTTCCTGGCGTTCGCCGGTTCGCCGTGGGCGCAGGAACCGTCCGAGCAGCAAAGCGAACTGCCCGAGTATGAACGCCTCGGATTGTCGCAGACGGAGTGGAACCAGATCATGCAGGCCAAGATGTCCCTGGAAAAGGTGCATGCGCTCTTAAGGGACGGAATTTCCATCAGCGAATATTTTAAGAAACCGTGGGTAAATCTGGGGCTGAGCGAACAACAATGGATCAAAAAACGCCGCAGCGGCCTCTCCGACGACGACATGCGGGCAACGGGCCGCACGGTAACGCAGAGCGAATGGGCGGTTATCGAGGATTTTTTTATACCGGGGCTCTGCCAGTGGCAGCGCCACGAGTATCTTAAAGCCTCCGCCATGAGCGGGATCGCGGCCGGTTCGCTGGCCTTGTACGCGGGCATCCGCGACCGGAGTAATCCGCGCAGCATCGGCTTTGATTACCCTTTCCCGTTTTTGCTTTTTCTGGTGGCCGACATGCTCTGGAGCAGCGTTGATATCGGGTTGACTTTAGGGCGCGAGCGCAATCCCGATGCCGCGCGATTTTCGCTGGTCTGCTCCGCTCGCGGCGGCGCGGAATTGACGATTGCGGTACCGTTTTGACCTCTCCCCGCACTACGTGCGACCCACTCCTGTCGGAGAGGGCATATTTTAATTTTTACCCCTTTCTCTGGTAGGAGAAAGGGGCAGGGGATAGAGGTTAAATAAGCTGAAAACAAGTGTCCGGTATTTTATTTTAAATGAGTGCTAATTTACAAAACATATTACAGCATCTTGCAAAGGAACGGTTTTGTATGTTTCGAAGGTTTCTCGGATCAAAAATTCAGGGTTTGCGCATAACGGGCCTTAACCTGGAATACGAAGGCAGCATAACGCTCGACGAACGCTATATCGCCGCGGCGGGCATTCTGCCGGGCGAGGCGGTGGACGTGCTCAGTCTGGAAAACGACAACCGCTTTACCACCTATGTTATCAAGGGCGCGCGCGGGTCCGGCGTGGTGGAACTCAACGGTCCGGCGGCGCGTCTGGGGCTTAAGGGCGATCGCATCATGGTGCTTACCTATGTCATGCTTTCGCCGGAAGAAATTGCCGCCCACAAGCCCACCGTGGTCCGCGCGGCGGATATTGCCAAAAGTTAAGCACAAAAAGAAAAGGAGCGCAACAAGCACATGCGCACCGGCCTGTTACTGGCATTTTTTCTGGCCTTTACATTATGCGCCATTCTCATCGGGCAGCGGCTCCAAAAGCATGCCGCTCCGGCGACCGCGGCGGTGGTGGTGCCTTCAATCGGGCGCGTTCAAATATTAAATGCGTGCGGTCAAGACGGCGCGGGCGGCAGGATGGCCGATTTTTTACGCCGGCATAATTTCGACGTTAAAAATATCACGAATGCGCCCACTTCCAATTATGAGCAGACCCTGGTCGTTTCCCGCCAGGCCGATATGCGCTGCGCCCGGCAGGTCGGAGCTTGTTTAAAAAGCGACAAAATCGTGCTCCTGCGCACCGGCGAAGATCTCTACGACGTTACCATTTTCGTGGGAGCGGACTACAAAGAAAGGACCCAATGAATCTTACGGCTTCGCAACGCGCCGGCAAGGCGCTGGCGCGCCTGATTGCCGAGGCGGCTCTTGACAAAAAGGCAGAAGATGTCGTTACCCTGGCGCTTGACCCGCAGAGCGGCATCGCCGATTGGTTCGTGATCTGCCAGAGCGATAACAGCGCCCATATCCGCGCCATTGCGGACGGCATTATAGAAACGCTTAAGGCGCGGGGGTTTTCCGCCTGGCATGTGGAAGGGCGCGAAGATGCGGCCTGGATTGTGCTTGACTATGTGGACGTGGTAGTGCACATCATGCTGGCGGAGTTGCGCGCGCATTACCAATTAGAAGACCTCTGGAAGGAATACGCCGCGCCTAAGGCCGGCAAAAAATAAAGGTCCGCATGCTTGACATAAAAAAAGAACTTACCCAAAGCATCCTCGCGGCCATTCGGACCCAGTTTCCGGATTGTCCGATTGACGCCGAGGGAATCGGGCTCGAAAAACCCAAGAACCCCGCCTTCGGCGATATTGCCACGCCGGTGGCCATTGCGCTGGGAAAAATGAATAAGCTGCCGCCGCCGCAGGCGGCCCAGCGCATCATGGCGGCCTTTGTCTGGGACGATCGCCTTGTGCTGCCCGATCCTTCGCTTGCCCATACCATCGCCGGCGGCTTTATAAATTTCCGGTTCAGCGCGGCCTATCTCCAGGAAATTCTGCACGCTGCGGTCGTGGCGCCCGACGCCTTCGGCAGAAACATTGTGCCATCCGCCAAAAATATTTTGTT
>JAQUMP010000379.1 GCA_028718065.1 Chitinivibrionales bacterium
ATTTTTGGAGTCATAAATGGATCTTATCGCCGAAGGTTTAAAACAGAAGTTCATCCGTTTTGACGCCCGCACCGACCTCGAAGCCGCCAAGCGCGAAATCGAAGCCCTTATTCTCGGCAATGCAAAAGTGGACAATTAGCATGAACAAGCAAAATCTTCCCTCGCAGCAATCCAACTTTCTGCTCTATACCGCCGCCGACGGCAAGGTAAAGGTTGAAGTTTATGTCAAAGAGGAATCGGTCTGGCTCACACAAAAACGCATAGCCGAACTCTTCGCGGTTGATGTACGAACGATAAACGAGCATTTGCGTAACATATTCAACACAAACGAACTGGAAGAACTGGCAACTATCCGGAAAATCCGGACAGTTCAAAAAGAAGGCTCCCGCGAAGTTTCGCGTGAACTTGAATTCTACAATCTCGACGCCATTATAGCGGTTGGTTACCGGGTTAACTCCTACCAGGCGACCCAGTTCCGAATCTGGGCCACCAAAACGCTCAAAGAGTTTATTATCAAGGGTTTTGTGCTGGACGTCGAGCGGCTTAAGCAGAGCAAAACTGTTTTCGGCAAGGACTATTTCGAGGAACTGCTTGAACGAATTCGGGAAATCCGGGCGAGTGAACGCCGATTCTACCAAAAAATTACCGACCTCTACGCCCTTGCGGCGGATTATGACCAAAATGCGCCCATAACCAAGGAATTTTTCGCCACGGTTCAGAACAAGTTGCATTGGGCCATAACCGGAAAAACAGCTGCGGAAATCATATACGATTCAGCGGATGCAAAAAAAATCTACATGGGCCTTACCAGTTGGATGCATGCGCCTGATGGCAAAATATTAAAGTCGGACGTAGCCGTGGCAAAGAATTACCTCAACAAATCCCATATCGATGAATTAAATCGAATCGTTTCGGCCTATCTCGATCTCGCGGAAAACCAGGCAAAACGGGGTGTGGTTACTCGCATGGCGGACTGGATGAAATTTTTACACGGTTTTCTTGAACTTTCAAAATACCCCATTCTCAAAGACAAAGGCCGGGTGTCCGCGCTGCAGGCCAAGCTGAAGGCGGAACACGAATTCGAAGATTACCGGATTGTACAAGACAGAAATTACCTGTCGGATTTTGATAAAGAAATTAAACGTATTACGGGTAAGAATGGCGATAGAAGCTGAGACAGGGCAAAATTATTTTTGCTTTTGCAAATAGGCATCCATCGCGCGTGCGGCGCGCTTGCCGGCGCCCATGGCTTCTATGACCGTGGCCGCGCCGGTAACGATGTCGCCGCCCGCGAACACGTCGTTAATTGACGTTCGGCAGTTATCGTCGGCCACGATGTTGCCGCGCCTGTTAAGCGTCAGGTGCGGCAGGCTGGAGAGCAGCAGCGGATTGGGCCCCTGCCCGATGGCGCACACCACCGTGTCTAACGGCAGAATATATTCGGAACCCTTTATGGGCACGGGTTTGCGCCGGCCGGAATCGTCCGGTTCGCCCAGTTCGTTTTTAAGGCATTGCATGCCGGTAACAAAGCCGTCTTTGTCACCGATGATTTTAAGCGGCGTGGTCAGCAGCGAAAGTTTTACGCCCTCTTCTTCGGCGTTCTCAATTTCCTCAAGGCGCGCCGGCATCTCTTCGCGGCTGCGGCGGTACACAATACTTACTTCCTCCGCGCCAAGACGCAGGGCGCAGCGCGCCGAATCCATGGCCACATTGCCCGCGCCCACCACGGCCACGCGCTTGCCGATTTCCAGCGGCGTGTCGTATTCGGGGAATTTATAGGCCTTCATTAAGTTGGTGCGCGTTAAAAATTCATTGGCCGAATATACGCCGATTAAATTTTCGCCCTCAATGCCCAGGAAATTGGGCAGGCCCGCGCCGGTACCCACGAAAAAGGCCTTGTAACCTTCTTCACGCAGATCGTCAAGCGTCAGCGTCTTGCCGATGACCACGTTCAGCTTTATGTCAACGCCCAGACCTTTAATGTAATCAACCTCAATGTCAACGATCTTTTTGGGCAGGCGGAATTCGGGGATGCCGTAGCGCAGCACGCCGCCGGTGGCGTGCAGGACCTCGAATATTGTTACGGGATAACCCATTTTTGCCAGGTCGGCGGCGCAGGTGAGCCCGGCCGGTCCGCTGCCGACAACGCCGATCCTTTGGTCCGGGTACTTTACTTGTGCGACAGCGCTTGCTTTTGCGGCCTGCCCGATTTCCCGGTCGGCAACGTAGCGCTCCAGGCGGCCGATGGCCACGCTCTGCCCCTTTTTACCGAGAATGCAGAACTTTTCGCACTGGCCCTCCTGCGGACACACCCGGCCGCACACGGCCGGCAGATTGTTTTTTTCCTTAATAAGGGCAATGGCCTGGTCGAATTTGCCCTCCTTAATTTTTTGGATGAAGGAGGGAATATCCACTTCCACCGGGCAGCCTTGCATGCAGAGCGGCTTTTTGCAATTAAGGCAGCGGCTCGCTTCGGTAAGAGCCGTCTCCTCGCTGTAGCCCAGGGCGACTTCGTTAAAGTTTGCGACGCGTTTTTTGGGGTCCTGATGGGGCATTACCTGTCGAGCCGGCATACGTGTTCCTTATGTAAATCCATGGCATGTTGTTCGTGGCGATGATAGCGGTTCTGGCGCGCCAGCAATTCGTCAAAGTTTACCTGCGCGCCCTCGAATTCCGGCCCGTCAACACAGACGAATCTGGTCTGGCCGCCCACGGTGCAGCGGCAGCCGCCGCACATGCCGGTGCCGTCGACCATGACCGTGTTCAAACTTACAATCGCGGGCACGCCGAACGAATTAAACACGGCCACCGCGAATTTCATCATGATGAGCGGGCCGATCGCAAAACCGCGGTCGAATTTTTGCGTCTGCATGAGCTTTTTCATGACGTCGGTCACCAGGCCCTTGGTCCCATTGGAGCCGTCGTCGGTGGTCACGAAAACTTTCGGTTCTTTGCCGGCCCTGGTAAAAAGTTCTTTAAAGCGATCTTCCAGAATTATTAAATCGGCTGTTTTAAAACCAAGCACGACCGTGACGTCGTTGCCCGATTCAATCAAGGCGCGCACGATCGGAAAGAGCGGCGCGCTTCCTACGCCGCCGCCCACGCAAAGCACGGAGCCGAAATTGCGCGTGTCCGTGGCATGCCCGAGCGGACCGATAAGGTCCAAAATAGAATCGCCCGTTGTAAGCCGGCCCATTTTATGGGTGCTTTTGCCCACCTCCTGAAAAATCAGCGAGATGGTCTTTTTGGTCTTGTCCATGTCGTAGATTGTCAAGGGAATGCGCTCGCCGGTTTCGTCGATGCGCAGCACGATGAACTGGCCGGGCTTTGCGTGGCGCGTGATTTCGCCGGACTCCACTTCCCAGGAAACGATTTGGCTGTTGAGCCGCTTGGTATCGATGATTTTAAACATACCCCCAACAAAGCCCATTCTCGCCCCCTGAAAAGATTTGACGGAGCGCGTAAAAGTCATATTTTTTTAGGAGCTTAAAAATATATTTTTTCAGGGCCGGTGGCGGGGATTTTCACCGCAGTCAGGGAATATCAAAACTGATAGCTGCGGCGCCGGCGAAAAATAGTCCTGCAAGCGTCCAGCAGGCTGTGCGTCCCGCGCCATTACGATTCTTATATTGTAAATAGCCCGCCCATCCCGCAAAAGCAAGGCCTCCTCCCAAGAAAGTCAAGCGCATGCTTTTGGCCGGTCCGACGAGGTCGAAAGAGACCGTTGTATCCTTGCCGCCCGTGAGCGTCACCGCGATAGTTTCGGATAGAAAGCGCCCCGTGGTCGCTTTGATCGTACAGGGACCGGGTAGAAGAAAACCATTAAAGGGCAAGCGGCCCGAAAGCTCTTTGTTTAAATAGACCTTGGCCTTGTCGGTCCCGACGATGTGAAGATTGCACAAAAAAAGCTGCTTGTAAACATCCTGTTGCATTTTGGCGCGGAGCATGGTCAGGATCGCGCGCTCGGAAAAGTCCGAGCGGGTCGCAGAGAGCGGCCCGATCCCGAAATTGCGTCGCTTTCTCAGATAAAGGCTCACCGAAAAAACGAGCGAATCGTTGTTGGCGCCGAGCTCGGCGGTGCACACATTGCTGTCCAAGCTGAGGTTTAATTTGGGATCGACCGGCACAACCGTAAAATGCTGGGACAGAAACGTGGTAAGCGCCGATGCAAAAACGTCCGTGGTTGCAACGTCCGCCGTTGACTTTACCGGAAGCAAATAAATGCTTTCGGCGTGGATTGTCTTAAAAAAAAAGGCCATAAAAAAAACAAGTAACGTAATTTTCGCCGCGGCCGTCTTTTTTTTGCGGGCGGCGCCGTTTGCGGGCATGCCCGAAAAGTAATCGTTCAT
>JAQUMP010000380.1 GCA_028718065.1 Chitinivibrionales bacterium
TCATTTTTTAAGGCCCGCCGCGCCGCAAAAACGGCTTGTCCCGAAGACCAGTTCGTTTTCTCCCAACCCGATGGCGTCGTAGTTGACCGCATTATAATAAAATCCGGCAATCGCCGCTTTTTTCTCCGGCGTGGCGGGAGTAATTATATTGCCGGCATCGATCAGGCAGTGCAACGGGAATTGCGCCGCGAGCGACCGCAGAACGGCCGCCTGGCGCGCCAGTCCGCCGCGCCCTTCACCCGAAGCAAGCGGCTGCGGCAGGAAAGCCCCGTCGGTGTTGCCGGTATAAAGCAGGGCGATTTCGAGCCCGCTCTCGCGGCGGCGCAGGGCATCGATGCGCGCGATGAGGGTGTGCGCTTTCCAGAGATTGGGATTAAGTTCAAGGGCCTTTTCGGCGTATTCAATGCACAGGTTCCAGCGCCGGTTATTAAAGTGGCGTTCGGCGATGCGGTAAAAATCGTCCGCAGTTTTCGGCGTTAAATCGGCCAACTGCATGGTGGTAGATACGCCCCACACGGCGCCGAATTCCCGGGACACGTTTTTCCAGCCCAGGTCAAAGCCGTAATTCTTGAATGTAAATCCAATGCCGCCGTTCAAACCGATTTCGGTGGGCGCGATACCGTAGCTGAGCTCATAGCCCAGGCGCAGGCGGGCCATCGTGCCGAGGGCCTGTTCGGTGGCGGCATTTATACGCAGCGGCTCGTCCGCGATTTTTCGGCAGCCGACGGCGATATCACAATGGTAGTTCTGCCGGTTGCCGTCTTCGGGCTGCTTTAAAACCGAAAATACCATGCTCGCCCCGGCGTTGAGCGGCAGCAGTTCCGGCCCTCTGCCGTAATTGATTTGGGTCCCCAGATTGTGCATAAAGAGGTTGAGATTAAACCACGGTAGCGGCACGATCGCAATTCCGCCATTGAGAGCCAGCGCGCGCCCGACTTGGTCTTCCGGACGGCTTTCGATGTATTGCAGGCTCAGGCCCGCGGACAGATGATTGCCGAAAAGAGCCCTGGCGTACGAGGCGCCCAGGGCATATTCGAGCAGGGAAGGGTTGCTTACGTTTTCGTCGATATCGCGGGCGTAAAGGAATTTACCCGGCGTGAATACCTGGGCAAAAAAACCGGCCGTGCCGAAATCGGCCACCGGAATCGCCGCCGCCACGAACTCCTTGCGCAGGTCCATGAGCCATTCCAGATGGCTTACCATGAATTTATGGCGCGTAAAAAAGCCCGTATTGGCGGGGAATTGCACTACGCTCGAGGCGTCCATTGAGGCGCCGTCGGCAAGCGACAGCCCGGCGGCGCTTACCGGCAGGGTGAGAAATTGACAAACCGTATGACCGCCGCTGCCGCCCGCAAGATCTCCCAGCCAGGCGGAATAGGCATTGTATTGGGCCCGGGGCGCCGCAATGCAAAATGCCAAACCCAGAGCGAATAAATATCCTGAATGCAAAGATTTCATAGAAGTTTATTAGGGCTTCTCGCCCCCTAAATCCCCCGAAGGGGGATTTTGAAATGGCCTTCCCCCTGCGGGGGAAGGAACGGATGGGGGCGCGTACGTGTATCATTAATTATATCGGTTCCGGCAGGAAAGATCATTACAATTATAGGGAGTCGGCCGCATTTGACAAAGGCATGAAGGATACCGTATATTCGCTTTATCCCTCGGGAACATCTTTTAACACTATTTAAGGAGGAAATATCATGCCAAAATCCCCAGCGAATGCCGCGGTCGCCTTTTTCTTTGCCGGATGCCTTTGTTTTTTTTCGGGATGCGGCGTGAGCGAAAAGAAGCTGGATGAGGCGGACAAAAGGATCATGGCTTTAACCGCCAAGGGAGCGCCCGACAGCCTGCTCACGCAGGCGCGCGTGTGCCTGTACCAGGCGAGCACCGCCGCTAAAACCGGGAGCGGCTCCGCCGCCCGGAAATATGCCGATTCCCTCATGATTTATCTTGCCAAAGCGGAATCAGAATATGCAAGCGCCATGCAGCGCTACAAGCCCTTGGTCGATTCACTGGTCGGTTCATTTAACACTCGCAAAAAGAATTTATCGGGACTCGTCTTAAAATACGCGGACAGCGTTATCGCGAATATCGATTCCCTGACGGGTAAAAACTGGCTCTATCAGGCGCGGGAAATCTGCCAGGCGCTCGATTCAACGTTTCCCTCTCTTATAGCCGAAGAAAACAAGGGCAATGCAATCAGGCCTAAGCTCATCGGCACCTGGGTAAAGTCGCTCAATCCGAACTCGCAATATAAGGCGCTGGAAATAAGCAATTACAAAATCAACAAAGACGGGACCTATTCCGCCGACGAATCCATGAAGGGGCAAACCGAAGAAAATGCCAAAGAGGACTGGCAATTTTTATCATCCGGAACGTGGGACGTTAAAGGCGACACCATCCTGTTTTTTCCAACAAGGGAAAAGTGCGTGCGGCAAAACTTTATGAATTACAAAATGAAAGACGGTAAAATGCAATGGGTGCCTTATGTGGCGCCCACGTACGACTCCACCATAACCAATCATAAAAAAGACAAATTCATGACCTTTGATTTTATCAAGGAATCGTTTCGTAAAAAGTAATTTATTTAGAATTTTAATAATGGTATACTTAAGGGAATAACGGCAGGAGTGCCATGAATAGCGTCTTTAAAAGAGTCTTTGTCGGCTTAATGGGAATGCTTATGTTGGTCGTGAGCCTGGCGGCCGCTGCGCCAGCTCCCGCCGCAGGCCCGATCGCGCCGCCCATGCCTGCTCCGGCGGCCAATGCCCCCCAGCGCCTGACGCTCGACGTTAAGAACAGCGATATTCAGGACGTGATCCGCATGATCTCCAAGGGGTACAACATCAACATCATTCTTGACAAAGAGGCAACCGGCAAGGTCACGGTGCACCTCACCGACGTGCCGGTCCTGGAGGGCCTGCGCACCATCGCCGAATCCAACGGGCTCGAGGTGGTGGCGGAGGGCAACGTTTATAAAATCCGCAAGACCGGCGAGGAGCAAAAGACCCTGATCCGCTATTTGGACGGCAAGCTCACCGTGGACATCGTCAACATGGACGTCAAGGATTTTTTAAAAGAGCTCAGCTCCAAAACCGCCATCAGCATTGTTCCCGACAGTAAAGTTTCCGGCAAAATCAGCGGCAAGCTTTTTCAGGTTGATTTTAAGGACGGCATCACCGCGCTTCTGGAAGGCAACGGCTTTAAGGTGAACCAGCGCAAAAACATTTACCAGGTGACCACGGGCGACGACGCCGCCGCGGGCCCGCCGGGAATGCCCCGGGCCTATATGGGAAACCGGGCCGGCCGCACCGATTTTTACATCGACTACAGCAACGGCAAGCTCTCGCTGGACATAAGTAACGGCAACCTGCGCGACGTGATCCGGGCGATTTCCGATAAAAGCGACATCGCCATCATCACCTACGGCTCGATTGACGGCGAGGTAAACGCCAAATTCGAAAACATTCCTCTGGTCGAAGCCCTTACGTTGCTTCTGGGCGGCACGCGTTTTACCTTTGTTCAGAAAAACAACATCATCATGATCGGCGAACGCAACACCGCCACGCCCTCGGGCCAGGCGCTTTCCAAATCGGAATTGGTGCACTTGCGCCATACCAAGGCCGATGAAATCCTTAAAGTTTTGCCTAAAAATATTCCGGAAGTAAACGTAAAGGTGGTCAAGGAGCAGAACGCCCTGCTTATTTCGGGCACCAGCGAAGATATTCAGGAAACGCGTGAATTTTTAAACACCGTGGACATTCCCACCCCGCAGGTGCGCATCGACGCGGTAATCGTGGAATTTAAGGACGACTTGAACAAGGAGTTCGGCCTGAACGTCTCCCGCCATTCGCCGACAAACGCCTATATCGCGGCGCCCGCGCCCGCGACACAACTGGGAAGTTCCGTCAGCGGATTTGAAGTCGGCAGCTCAGTCAGCGAGGGCCAGCAGATTTTTCATAATGTTTTCGGCGGATTTCTTGACCTCGGACATTTGCCGGGCGATTTTTTTGTCGCCTTGCGCGCACTTGAATCCCGTAACAAAGCCAAGGTCTTGGCCCAGCCTTCCATCCTTACCCTTAACGGCTATAAGGCTTCGATTAATGTAAGCGAAACGCGCTATTTTACCGTGACCACCGGCACGGCCCAGGACTTGACGTCCCGTTTTCAACCGATCTCCTTCGGGGTAAAGCTGGATATTACTCCCTGGATTTCCCAGATCGGCCAGATCACCTGCGATATTGCGCCGGAAGTTTCCAATTCCGACGGCAACAGCGACGCCGGCTATCCCAATGTGTCAACCCGCTCGCTCACGACCACGGTCCGC
>JAQUMP010000381.1 GCA_028718065.1 Chitinivibrionales bacterium
AAATATATCGAAGGCAAACATAAAATGGCGCCGGTTGCGACGCGACTTGCCGAACTGCTGGGCACGCAGGTTTTATTGGCGCCCGCCTGCATGGGCGCGGAGACCGACGCCATGGTTGCCGCCCTGAAGCCGGGCGAGGTTTTGCTTCTGGAAAACACCCGGTTTCACAAAGAGGAGACTTCCAAAGACGAGGCCGAGCGCGAAAAAATGGCCACGGCCTTGGCCAAATACGGCGACATTTACGTAAACGATGCCTTTGGCACCGCCCACCGTCCACATGCCTCGACCGAGACCATCGCCCACCACCTTCCTGCCGTGGCCGGTTTTCTCATGGAAAAAGAACTGGAATATTTGCAGGAAAAAATCGTCAAAAACCCGGCCAAACCCTTTATTGCAATTATCGGCGGGGCCAAAGTCTCCTCCAAAATTGCGGTGCTGGAGAGCCTGCTTTCCAAGGTCGACCATATCATCATCGGCGGCGGCATGGCCTACACGTTTTTAAAGGCCAAGGGTATTTCCATCGGTAAATCGCTGGTGGAAGACGATATGATCGAGACCGCCCGCGCTATTTTGCAGAAGGCCTACGAAACGCACGTTTACATTTACCTGCCCATCGACCATATCGTTACGCAAACGTTTGCGCCGGACGCGCAAAGCAAGCATGTGGCGCGCAACGCCATCGACGACGACTGGATGGGCATGGATATAGGACCCTTGACAATCGACAAATTCAAGGGGGCGCTCAAGGGCGCCAAAACCGTTTTCTGGAACGGCCCCATGGGCGTCTTTGAATTCCCTAAATTTTCCACCGGAACCACGGAAATCGCCAAGGCGTTGGCCGGGCTCAAGGACGCAATCACGGTCATCGGCGGCGGCGACTCGGTTTCGGCCGTCAACAAGGCCGGGCTGGCCGACAAAATGTCGCACATTTCCACCGGCGGCGGCGCATCGCTGGAACTGGTGGAAGGCAAGGAATTGCCGGGTGTAAAGGCCTTGAACGATAAATAATAATTCGGCGGCGCCTTCTCCGGTGATCCAGAGCCGAACAGCATCAGCCCTTCTGGTCGACGATTGGGCCCCTTATCTAAATTCGGGGCTATCCAAATTTTTCCCCCCTGTGATCCCCGTCACAGCCATCTTTTTCTTTTCATGATATAATTAAAAGGGAAAGAAAAAGACGTCTGCGAAGTTTTGTCTTCAAACCTATTCCTGGAAAGATTGGAGCAGGATAAAAAATGCAACAACGACGGATCACCTTTCGGCCATAAAACCCAGAACTGTGGCCAGGGAGGTTTTCTGGTTGCTGCATTTTTTACCCTGCTCCCATAATAGCCGCAAAAAAATGATTTTGTTAAAAGTGATGACAAAATATTGCGCCATTTCGTATATTTAAAACTCTTTTGCCAGTATGAAGTCTTATTAAATTTTAAAAGAAAGCACTATGGCGCGTAAAAAATTTATTGCCGGCAATTGGAAAATGAACACGACTCCCGCCGAGGGCATTGCGCTCGCGCGGGAAATAGTTACGCAGGCCAAAAACATTTCCGATGTAGACATTGCCATTTGTCCGCCCTATACGCATCTTGCCGCAATTGGAGAAATCATCAAGGACTCCCCGATCAAACTCGGCGCCCAGGATGTGCATTGGGAACCCAAAGGCGCCTTTACGGGTAAGATCAGCGCCGCCATGCTCGGCGCTGCCGGCGTTACCTATGTTATCATCGGCCATTCCGAGCAGCGCACTTATTTCCACGAAACCGATGTTTCGGTCAATAAAAAAATCAAGGCCGCGCTGGGTGGCGGGCTGCTGCCCATAGTCTGTATCGGCGAAACTCTTGAGGAGCGCAATAGCGGTAAAATGGAAGGCGTCCTGAAAACACAAATTACAGGCGGCTTTGCCGGCATCGCTAAAAACGATGCGCTCAAATGCACGATTGCCTACGAACCGGTCTGGGCCATTGGAACCGGCGTAAATGCGTCGCCCGAGCAGGCTAACCAAGCGCATATTTTTATTCGTTCCATTTTTTCGTCGCTCTACGATGTTCAGTTTGCCCAGGCCGTGCGCATTCAATACGGTGGCAGCATGAAGCCCGACAACGCCAAACAGCTTTTACAGCAAAGCGACGTTGACGGAGGATTAATCGGCGGGGCATCGCTCAAGGCCGCGGATTTTATGGGGATCGTTATTCCCCGCTAATTTTAAGCAAAGGCAGTAATTTTATGGTCCTTGGAATTATCGTCGTATTATACGTAATCGTCTGCATCTTTCTGGTACTTCTGGTGCTTATCCAGTCCGATAAGGGCGGCGGGATCTCCGGCGCTATCGGCGGCGGCCTTTCGGGCGCCAGCGCGCTGCTGGGCACGCAGGACACGGCCAACATTCTTACCCGCGCAACCACGATTTTTGCCTCGGCCTTCATGGTCCTGTGCATTATTATTTTTTTAATGGTTTCGCATTCAGGCACCAAGCAGCAAAAATCGGTGCTCAGGGAACGGGCCGAAAAACAGCAGAATTTTAATCCTTCGTCAATTTTGCATGGACAGGGATTACCAATCGCACCGGCTGGTAAACCGGGCGCGGGGGCATTGCCTATGGCGCCGAACCAAACATTGCCGAAACAGGCGCCTCAGGGCCAGAGCCCTGCCGGTCAGGTATCTCCGGGAGCAGCGGGCGCGCCGCTTCCGATGGCCCCGGCGACAAACAATAAATAGTTTCATTTAAAAGAAGCTTTCTATACATGCGGTAGTGGTGAAATTGGTAGACACACTACTTTGAGGGGGTAGCGGGGTTCGCTCCGTGCAGGTTCAAGTCCTGCCTACCGCATTTATGCTTCTTCTTTATCTTAAAGCCCAACGCTTCCGAAGATCGATTTCAAAAAATTACGCTCGTTCCTGCCATTTTTTCGGATCACGGCTCATGTGCATGATAGCCACTACAAGAATACGATCCTCCTTAAATCGGTAGAGTATCGCATAGGGGAACCTTTTAAGGAGGCATCTTCGCGTTCTTTCCGATATTTTAGACCAGGCCTCAGGAAAGCGACAGATACGCAGGAATGTTTCTTTGACCTCCAATGCGAATTCAAAACCAAGCCATTCACGTTGGTTGTTGTAATAACGGATCGCATCGAATAGTTCCTCTTTAGCAATGGCAAGTATTCTGAGCTTCATCGCAGGTCCAACCGCTCGATTTCTTCGAATACTTTACTTATGGGAACATCTTCGATCAGCCCCTGGTCGTAGGCATCGAGACGCGATTCCGCTTCCTTGGCCCATGCCGCATCGATCCGCTTCCTCTGTTCCAGATTAAAGCTATCGAGTAATCCTTCTATCAACGCTGCCCGTTCCATCGGGGGCAGCAATTTTGCTTCTTCAAGCACTCTGGTTGTTTCACGAACCATGTCGGACCTCACATTTCAAAATAAATGGGAATAATAGATCTATTCTTTTTTAAAAATATGTAATTGCACTTATCCGAAACGAAATAAATCCGGCAAGTCTCCTTCTAATCCAAAGAATTTATCCAGACGCGAATATTAATTGCATGCGGTCAATATCAAGTTATTGGGGTTTCAATCCACACGCCCGCAAGGCGCGACTGGAGGAGCGCATTTCTATTCCCATGCAGCGTGTTTCAATCCACGCGCCCGCGCGGGGCGCGACAACAGCAACCAGTATCGCTACAATCGCGATAACCGTTTCAATCCACGCGCCCGCGCGGGGCGCGACTGCGATTGCTATTACGTGTGGTTGGAATAGTGGTGGTTTCAATCCACGCGCCCGCGCGGGGCGCGACATCATATTAAGGACGATTCCGAGGGTCCTTGACGGTTTCAATCCACGCGCCCGCGCGGGGCGCGACAGTCTGGGCTTAAGCGTGTGATTATGACCTACCAGTTTCAATCCACGCGCCCGCGCGGGGCGCGACATCAGGCCACAAAAACAAAAACGGATGCTGTTAGTTTCAATCCACGCGCCCGCGCGGGGCGCGACCGTAAAAATGATTGCGTCTCCCGTTTCCTTTGTGTTTCAATCCACGCGCCCGCGCGGGGCGCGACGTTAAAATCAGGCGGCACTGGTCAACAAAAGGGCGAGTTTCAATCCACGCGCCCGCGCGGGGCGCGACCTATGAGATTCAGGCGTTGCTAATGCCAAAATGTGTTTCAATCCACGCGCCCGCGCGGGGCGCGACTCCATACAGGTGATCTTCGTCTCCACGTCATTTTTAGTTTCAATCCACGCGCCCGCGCGGGGCGCGACGGTTTGCCGCTTGGGGATATGATGATTTGGGACCCGTTTCAAT
>JAQUMP010000382.1 GCA_028718065.1 Chitinivibrionales bacterium
CGAAGCGGTGGACAGTTATCGCCGCTTAAACGCCGACCGCCTGCTCTTTACCAAGCTTGACGAAACAAAAAAACTGGGCAATCTGGCGGATATTGTTTACGAAAGCGGAATGCCCGTGTCGTATTTGACCACGGGCCAAAGCGTACCGGACGATATCGAGCTGGCGCAACCCGGACGGTTTGCGCAGCGGCTGTGGGAAGGAAGCGTTCTGTGACCGATCAGGCTTCTCTTTTACGGGCCATGGTAGCCACACCGCAGGCGCCCCTTAAAACGGACGGCGCGGCAACCCTGCCGTTTGTCCCGAGCGGCGTGCATAAAAGCATCTCCATTACCAGCGGTAAAGGCGGCGTCGGCAAGACCACGGTTTCGCTGGGGCTTGCCTTTGCCATTGCCGCCGGTAAAAAAAAGGTCCTGCTGCTGGATGCGGACCTCGGTTTGGCCAACGTCCATATTGCGCTTGGAATCGCGCCGCGGTTTAATATTTCGCATGTGGTGGCCGGTCAATGCGCCCTGGAAGAGGTAATTGTCAAGGGGCCGCAGGGAATAGCAATCCTGCCCGGCGCCTCCGGGCTGGAGACCCTCGCCAATATCGACGCGGCGCGCCTGGGCCGTCTGCTGCGGCAGCTTGCGCTTATCGAGCGGAATTACGATGTGCTCGTGGTCGACACCGCCGCCGGTATAAGTTCAACCACGACTGAGTTTGCGGGGAGCGCCGATGTCGCGCTGGTAGTGGTGACGCCCGAACCAACGTCCATGGCCGATGCCTATGCTATGATTAAAGTGTTGTCGCGGCGCGACCAGGTATCTATTCGGGTGGTCATCAATATGGCAAAATCCGAACAGGAGGGCGTTCAAATATTTGACAGACTCAATGCGCTTGTGGTAAAATTTATACAAAAGCCGCTGGCGTGCGCGGCGATCGTGCCTTTTGATGGGTCGGTCCAGAAGGCGCTCAAACAGCAGCAGGCTGGGGCGGAGATGCACCGGATTTCGCCATTTCAACGGGGAATGCATACGCTGGCTCAAACCATCGTCGGCATGCCGCCGCCGGTTTCTTCGGCGGGAGGATTTTTTGCACGTTTTTTCAAGAATATAAAATGAAAGAATTGTCCGTATGGTCTATTGGATAAAAAAAAGCGCACGATTGATTTGCTTCTTTGTGTTTTTCATCGTGCTGATTACCGGGATAAATCCGAATGACCCGTTCAATGTAATCCACGATACGCTCGCTCTGGGGAAGGCAATTCTGGCAGCGGCGCTTTTCTGGTTTACCGGATTCATCCTCAGCGACATCGTTTTTAAAGGATTACTTGAGCACATAGATATGAGCGAGATTCATATTCTTGAAGGCGGCCTCATGCAGCAGATCCGGGACGAAAAGGCCAAACCGAATATCGAGTTTGTCGGCGGCGGTCGCGATAAACCCCCCAAAAAAAGCGGCAAAGCACTTTTAGAAAAAAAGGCAACTCAATAAATCCGGAAGCCGATAAGGGATAAACAATGGCAAGCATCGATACGCTCTGGGCCGACTACAAAGCCACGCAATCAAAGGTGGCCAAGGACAAATTACTTGCCGAGTATGCTCACATTGTAAAGTATATCGTGTACCGGATCGCCATAAATCTGCCGGCTTCGGTGGACCGCGAAGATTTAATCAGCGCCGGCATCATCGGGCTTGTCAAGGCCATCGAATCGTTTGAACCCGAGCGCGGGTTTAAATTCGAAACTTTCGGCGGGCATAAGGTTCGCGGCGCGATTCTTGACGAATTGCGCGCCCTGGACTGGGTGCCGCGGAGCGTGCGCCAGAAATCGCGCGAACTGCAACGGGTATTTGCCCGGCTCGAAAACGAGTTGGGCCGCATGCCCTATGACGACGAGGTTTGCGCGGCGCTCAATTGCTCCATGGCGCAGTACGAAGAACTGCTTTCCGAAGTTACCCCCACCACGATTATTTCGCTCGAAGAGGCCATGCCCGACCGGCAGAGCGATTCCAAAGAGCTCAAAATCATAGAAACCATCGAAGATCCCGGCAGCGATAATCCGCTTAAAGAAATGGGATTTAACGAGGTAAAAAATATTTTAAAAGAGGCCATTGCCGCGTTGCCCGAAAAAGAAAAATTGGTTGTTGCCCTCTACCACTACGAAGAGCTCACGCTCAAAGAGATCGGGGTTGTTCTTAACATATCGGAGTCGCGCGTCAGCCAGATCCACTCCAAGGCGATTCTTAAGCTGCGGGCAAAGCTGGTGCAAAAGATCAACGCCTAAGCGGAGCTCCTCACGGCACTTTTTGGCACGCAGGGACCAACGATATGGACGGCGTCAATCTCCAGGCTTCCATAAACAACATCCCCCAGATGGACCGCTTTCAGCAGGACGTTAACCGGACTCCGCTTGTCAATCAGGAACAGAATGCGGCATTGTCGCGCGAGCAGCAGGCACGGCGGGCCCTGCGGCCCGATGAACCGGAAAGCGCCGACGGAAAAACCATCGATCCGCGCGACGGGAAAAAGAACCTGGCCGATAAAAAGAAAAAACGGCTTAAACAATTATTGAATGAGAAAAACGGAGATGATTCTCATGCCGGGCGGCCCAACAATTCGGGGTTTATAATTGATTTTAAAGCATAATAAATTATTCTGCAGAAAATTAATCTGGAAAGGGCTCCGCCCTTTAAATCCCGTAAGGAAAAAACTTGTTATAGCTAAAACATAACTACATCTATTTTGTAAAGTAGGGCTCAGTTTTTATAGAACTGGTTTTGTCTGGACGGCTATAATAAGCATTTTCCGTACGGGGTTTTAGGGGCGGCAGCCCCTACCGGATATTTATTTTTGAATTGCAATCCGGACGGAGCCCTTTCCAAATCAGTTATAAAAAATAATGAACAGCCCCAATATTACCCGCATAAAAAGAATCACCGAAAGCATCATCAGCCTTCCGACTTTGCCGACGGTCGTTGCCAAAATGATTGACATTGTCGATAACCCGCGCACGTCGGCGGCATCGCTGGCGCGGCTGATTTCCTCCGACCAGGCGCTCACCGCGCGCATTCTCAAACTCGCCAACTCGGCCTATTACGGTTTCCCGCGCGAAATAACCACGGTCAACATGTCCATCGTGGTGCTGGGTTTTAACACGGTCAAAGATGTCGGTTTGTCATTGTCGGTCTTCGAGGTTTTTAAAGATACGCATGTGAGCCCCTATTTTAAAAGCACGGAATTCTGGCAGCACTCCATCGCCTGCGGGGTCGCCGCGAAAACCGTGGCGCGCAGGCTTTTGCCGCGTCTGGCGGGCGAGGCCTTTGTTTCCGGCCTGCTGCATGATATCGGCAAAGTCATACTAAACCAATATATGCACAATGAGTTCGAAACCATCATGAAGCTGGCGCAGGAGGGTCAGGAACTTGACGAGGCGGAAATGTCGGTAATCGCCACCACGCACGGTCAGGTTGGGGGTTGGCTGGCCGAAAAATGGAACCTTCCGGAATTAATCACCGAAAGCATCGCCTACCACCACAAACCCTGGGATGCGCCCCATTATCCGGTGATGGTGGGCATCGTTACTATCGCCAATTATTTGTGCCACCGCGCCATGATCGGCAATTCCGGCCGGCCCAAACCTCTTGATCTTGACGAACGCCTATGGATGATGTTTGCCGAGAATAATGTCGTGGTCGGGAGCACAACCATCGATGCTTTGCTGGAGGATTTCTGGATCGAGTTCGACAAGACCGGGGATTTTTTTACGCTGATCCAGGAAGAACAGGACTAACGGCGCTTAAGGTATATTTATAAAGAGGTTCCGGGGCCGCAAGAAATGCAAAAATTAAACCATTATAATCCCATTAAACCCGCACTTTGGCTATTATTCGCATTTGTCATTGCCGCCTTTGCCGCGCCGGAAAAAGGACACGTGCAAAAGCTCATTTTAGAAGAGCAGAAGGTCGAAGGCAAAATACGCCGCCCGCAACTGGTCCTGATAAAAGCCGATCAACGCCCCAGCTTTCCCCCCATGGCCAACCAGAGTTTCGGCAACAACCCGGATATCACTTCCTTCGTCGATCCCCAGGTGCTTGATTTTGTCCCCAACAACGGCCCGTTTAAATTTAAGAACAAGGCCATCGTTAATTATCTGCCGTAACCGGCAAAATATTCATTGTTATTTTCGGATGAGAAAAAGAGTATATTTCTTACCTTGTCGCAAAAATAAATAGAGGCGCCCCTCAGCCTCATCAACCAAGGAAACGCCATGAACACCCGCGAACGCATGACCATCGCCTTAAACGGCGGCACCCCCGACCG
>JAQUMP010000383.1 GCA_028718065.1 Chitinivibrionales bacterium
CGAATACGGGCCGCTCGGCGTTTTGCACCTGCCGCCCGCGCTCGCGGCCGACGGAGAAGAGGCCCGGACCGCCGCCGATTTTTTAAACGAGCTGTTTACCTACGACCAGGTGGGCCTGCTCCAGCGTCGTCTGCTTGAGGTAAGCGATAATCTGCTTTCCCGCAAGGAATCGCGGCATCTGCACCAGCTCAAAAAACGGCTCTTTTTTTCGGCCGATATCAACCGCCTGGCGCCGCGGCCGCAGAGCGGTTTTATGGCAACGGCCGACCGCCTGTACAGCTTCGGCAAGATCATCGAGGTCGAAAGCCTCCTGCACGAAAAAGACGAAATCAAATGCGGCCAGATCCGCATCGCCGATATCCTGAAAAACGGCAATAAAAGCATCGTCATGGCCAATAACGCCTGCAAAATGTTTATCGATCATAAAAACGGCGGGGCGGTCTATGGCCTTGATTTCAGGGAGATTTCCCTGAACGTGTGCGCTGCTTTTGCGCCGGAGCGGCATGGCGTCCCGCAGGTGTTGGTGCCGGGCAAAAGCAAGACCAGCTTCTGCGACCATATTCTGCCGGCCGCGACCGCCCCGCAGGATTTCCGCCGCGGGGACGCCCGGGAGCTGGGCGATCTGCTATGGGGCCCCTACAATTACACGGTTAAAAAAAATCCGGGCGGCGTGCGCGCGATCATGCGCCGGCGCGCGGGCATTATGCTGGAAGGCCGGAACTATCCCTTGACAATAGAAAAAGTGTTCGGCCTGGAAAAAGACGAGCCGTCGCTCTCATTTGTCTACCATCTGGAAAATCCTACCTTAAGTCCCTACACGTTTTTGCTGGCCATCGAGCTCAACCTGGTTTTCCCCGGCGCGCTTATGGGCCAGGCCGCCGTCACGGCCAACGGCCTCAGCGGCCCGCTGCTGCCGTCCTCTCCGCAGGTTTTTAAGGACGTGCGCAGCTTTAGCATCGATGACGCGAGTATAGGTTGTCAATTTGCTTTTTCATTCCCGAAGGAACTCGACGTTTGGTTTTATCCGCTGGCGCCGGAGGGCCGGCCATACCAAGGCACGTGCTGCATTTTAAGTTCCGCTATTACGCTCGAGGCCAACATTCCCTGGAAACTCATGGGCACGCTCTCCTGCAAAAAAAACAAGAAGGTCGAAACGGCGGCGCCGGATGCGTTCTGAAGCGTTGGAAATAACCATCGAGAGCAAGGGCCACGCCGTCTGGCTGACGCTGGCGGGACCGTTTCATAACGAACAGGTCCCCAACATCCGCGAAAAAATATCCGGCCTGCTGCAGGACGGCAACAATCATATCGTGCTCGATTTAGAAAATGTGTCCGACCTCGACGACGGCGTCGTGCCTATGTTCGTAAGCATGCTCAATACCGTCCGCGAAAAAAAAGGCGATTTACAATTCGTTTTTAAAAGCCCAAACGTCTCACGCTATTTTGAACCCTACCGCAACCTCTTCCCTATCCATTCCGACGCCCTTGCGCTTTCCCTGGCCCAGAAAAGTTTTTGGGGCAGGCTGAAACACCGGTCAAAAATCCTTTCGCGTAAAACCGGGGTGCGGCTTTCGCGCCCGGTGGCGACCATGCTTCTGATTTGCCTGGTGGGCTGGTTTCTGAGCCTGGGATTTATTATCCGTCTGCAGAGCCGCCGTATTCACGAACAGCAAACGCAAATCCACCGTCTGGCCGCCTGGAAACAGCAGGCAGATCTTGAGCTGCGGCAATTGCGGGACCGCCTTAAACCGCTGGAGCAGCTTGGCGTCCTGCCGGATTCCCTCGCCGCAAGCGATCCCGCGCCATGAAATTCTTATCGGTCAAGATCAAAGCGCCCGGCGCCGGGCGCCCGTTCACGCGTCTGCCGGGCGGCATCCTGATCCACGGCAACCGCATCTGGTTTTCGGAAACGGTCAGCATCGCCCTGGTCGCCCTGATCGTATTGTTTCTGCTCCTGGCCATGGGCAGGATTGTTATCAACGAATCCCGCATCGGGCGCTACGAAGAAACCATCGCGGCCGTTACGGCGGCCAACCTGCTGCTGGTGGAGCAGATCAAGGAAGTTAAAAAGAAACGCGAAATTATCTCCGTTCTGCAAACCATGGCGGGCGATCGCCTGAGCGCGGCTACCATGCAACTGCTTGCCGAACTTATTTATAAAAACAGCACGACCTTCGGCTACGATCCCCTGCTCGTTCTGGCCGTGATTCATGTCGAAAGTTTTTTTGATGCGCGGGCGCAAGGCGCTTACCAGAGCGGGGCGCCGAGCGGGGCGTTCGGGCTGATGCAGCTTAAGATTAAAACCGCGCAGGACATGGCCGATTATCTGGGAATGGGGACCATTTCTCAGAAGGACTTGCTTATGCCACAAATCAACCTGGCGCTCGGCATCGCCTACCTGACGCGGCTGATTGCCAAATTTAAAAGCTTTAAACTGGGACTGCTCGCGTATAACCAGGGGCCCGAAATTATCCGGCAGCAGTTGGCCGGTGCCATACCCATGTCTTCGGGTTATTATTCCCGCGTGCTCAAGAGTTATTACCAAATAAGAAAGATGGTGCGGTAAAGTTGTTTATTTTCCGCCCTCATCAGGAAATCTCTTCGAGCCGCCGCTTGGCTTCTCTTCGCCCGACTCCCCTTAAAGCAAGGAGATTCGCCAGGGTGCCGGAACGCAGTTTAAGTCGCCCATGTTTCTTTTCCATGGTATAAATCGCTTGACGGCTTACGCCGAGAAGCTTCGAAAAACCATCCAGCGTAAGGCCGAGCTTACGGCGCAGGCTCGCCACATTTTTAGAGCTTACCCGGGCTTTTTGGGCGATTTCCGGAGAAAGGGCGGATTGCTTTTCCTGAGCATTTTTATAAAAAGAGATAAGCCGCTTATTTTCACTCTCCAGGACCTCGATTCTTTTCTTGAGCTGCGCAACGGTTTTTCTGAGATAGGCGCCGGTTGTGCGGAGCGGTTTGGCGACCGGTTTGATTTCCTTGCGGCTTATGCGCACGATTTCCGCTTTAAGGGCGGCAGCAATGTTTGACATGGAGCGGGGTCCTTTCTGTTAGGAAAAAAATGGTCATTTAAAATATATTTTGCGTCTTCCCTTTGCCAACGCTTGGCAACGCCGGCAGATGTTTCTTCCGGTTAGACCGTTAAATAGGCGGCGCAAAGCGCAATGCCGATAAGGGTAAGGTCCGGGTTAAAGACATACTCAAAGTCAACCCAGGGCGCGCAATAGTTCCAGCCGCCGCCGGTAGCCAGGACTATCGGTTTTTCGGCGCATTGGCTGCTGTAAAGCGCCACGATGGCGCTGAGCGCCCCGGCAATGCCGACGCGCACGCCGCCCAGCATGCACGCCTCGGTTGACAATCCGGGTATTTCGATCGCCGTCTCCGGCAAGGCGGTTTTGCTTAATTGCGGCAACAAACCGGTGTGCCGATGCAGGCTTGACAATTGCGTTAATACGCCGGGCAGGATGGCCCCGCCGCAAAACGCGGCGCCGTTTTTAAGCAGGTCCGCGGTAATGGTGGTGCCGGAGTCGATGATGATGCTGTTTTTGCCGGGACAGGCGGCATGGGCGTAGAGGGCGTCCGCCAGACGGTCGGCGCCCAGTTTTTCCGGATTTTTATAGTTGATGGTCAGGGGAAGAGCCGGATCAAACCTGGTCCAGATGATCGGTTCGGCAAATATGCCGGCGCAAATTTTTTCGAGGCCTTCCCGGAAGGACGGAATTACGGTGGACGCCGCGAGCTGCGGGAGTCCATTCTGCAGGGCGGCGCAGCGGGCGAGACAGGCATTGAGCGCAACGGCGGCATGCGTATCGATCTGCTCCGTTGGAAAGGTAAACCGCTCCAAACAGCGCATGTTTTTGCAATCGACCAATCCAACGTCGGTATTGCTATTCCCAAGGTCAATGGCAATCGTTACTTGCTGCATACCCGCCAGGCTTTCTATTGCATAAAACGAACCGGGCCGGAAGTAAAATATTTTTTCCGGCCGCCGCTCACAAGGCATAAACGACCATCCGGCTCTACTGTCGTTAGCGTTCCTTGCTCCCCGTTAATTTCCACGGCCGCCCCGATGCCGCACAGATCATGCACATACCGGGCATGCATGGCTTCGTCGCTCTCCTTTAAAAACCGTGAAAAAAAAACCAGAATATCGCGGCAGATCTCCGGAATGTCAACAGTCGTGCCGGTTTCCAGGAGCAGCGATGTGGCCGAATCCGCAATATCCGCCGGGAAATCATTTTTTTTTAAGGCGATATTAATCCTAAACCCGGCGACAATGCAGCCGCGCGTTTGC
>JAQUMP010000384.1 GCA_028718065.1 Chitinivibrionales bacterium
CGGGGCCTTTTCAAAGAGGAGAAATTGCAGAATGATCGGACACGATAAAATAAAAACCTTTTTTGTATCGGCGATGGTTCTGGTCGTTGTATGGCTGCCGCACCAGGGAACTTGCGCCTCGTTGGCCCCGGCCGAGAACTCGCCCGTATTAAAACAGGCCGAAAAATTTTACGGCCTCGGCCGCTATGACTCCACCATTGCCGTTATAACCGGCCACTTTAAAACAAGCAAAACCCAGGAAGGCGCGGAAACGCTGATACCGCTCCTGTGCGAGGCGCTGCTGCGCACCAACGATCTTGCCTCGGTCCGGCGCTTTTATTCTATTTATGTAAAGAAATACCCCCGCGCCGTTTACCTGCCGCGCCTGCGCTACACCTATGCCGTGGCGCTCGCCAAAAGCGGCCAGGAAAGCGATGCCGTGCGCGCTTTTTCGCGGGCGGAGCAGGAGGGCGTAACCGCGGCGCTCGATTCGCAAATTGTCAAGAATGTGGCCAAAATCTGCGACCGCGGCCTCGGGGCTGATTCGCTTTTTTCGCTGTTGTCCGATAGCGCCCTCGCACCCTCCTGCCGGCGCACCATCCAATTTTACGCCGCGCTTAAATTGTATGACGCCGGGCAATTCGAACGCGCCCGCGCCGCTGCGAGTGATTTTGTGGAAAAATATCCCAATAATCCCCAGGCCCAAACCGTTTCCGGAATACTCGACAAAATTAAAAATGCCCAGAAAAACCAGATTCCCATCGGCGTGCTGGTGCCCCTTTCGGGTCTTGACTATGAAGACGGCAAACATATTGTCGACGGCATCACGCTGGCATTCGAGCATTACAATGAAAACCGGACCCAGGGCAGGCTTGCTCCTGTTATTTGCGATACCCGCGGCAACATGGTCGAAGCCGCCCGTAAAACCGGCGAACTGCTTAATTCGTATCATGTGCCGGTTATTATCGGGCCCATGCTTTCGCAAACCGCGACCGTAACGGCGGCCATGTGCGCCGGTAAAGACGTCGTCATGATTTCCCCCACGGCCACCGATGACGCCATCGCGACCTTAGGCGCCAATATTTTTTTAATGAATATAACCATCGGGGTCCTCGGCGCTTCTATCGCGCATTATGCCATGAACAATCTTTCGATCAAAGAATTTGCCGTTATTTCTCCAAATTCCGAATATGGCAGCTCGCTCACCAAACGTTTCTGCGAAGAAGTTGAAAAGGCGGGCGGGACCATGGTGAGCGTACAAACCTACGAGGAAGGCACGAGTGATTTCAGGCCGCAGTTTGACACACTGCGCGTTAAGCTTGCCGCGCGGGTATTTGCGCAAATGGCCGCCGCGGGTGAAAAACCGCCGCATAAAGGTTCCAAGGCCGAACTCTCCTATCTGGCGGATTCCTCATTCTCGATCGGCGGGATTTTTATTCCGGCCGCGACCGAAGACGTGGTCATGCTGGCGCCCCAGGTTTTTTTCCATCGTATTAAAACACAACTTTTCGGCTCGACCGGTTGGTATAGTCCGCGCACGATCCAGGACGGCAAGGAATATGTTAACAACGCCATTATCGCGACTTCGTTCCAACCCGACAGCTCCTGGCAGCCCTGGAAAGATTTTGCAAAACTCTATCGCGCCAAATTCAATGCCGATCCCGATCGCACCGCCGCACTCGGTTACGACGCTGCCCAGTGCGTTATCAAAGCCATCCAGGATGGAAAATCGCTCGCCGACACCGATCGCCTCAAACAGTACTTTGCCGCACTGCAAAAGTTAAAAGGCGCCTCCGGAGAAATTTCCTTTGATAATCCCGCCCATATAAACTCCGAAACGGAAATATTAAAAATAAAAGGATCGGCTTTTATGCGGGTGCAATAAATTATCAATAATTATAATGAGTATGATAATAGTGGCATTTTTCCACTTTTAATGATATATTTAATAGTACGAAGTGACTTGAATCAAATATTTTTTAAGAAATGATAATTGATTGTTAAACGTTTAATATCAGTGCTCTATGAATATTAATCTAAAAAAATGGGCTCCTCAAAGGACAAACCCTATGAAACTATTGCATAGTGTCGTGGTTCTTTCTGTTTTTATTACTTTTAATTTAAGCGCCGGGGTGTTGTTCCAGGACAACTTTCCCAATGGCGATAACAAATGGGTTCCCATCTCGGCTGGTATTTCTACGAGCGTTGCAAATGGCTCGCTCAGTGCCACCAACAGCAGCGCCACTTTTTTTGGGTTATTGCAGCATGACATGACCTTGCCGGACTCCTTCAGTTATTCCATAAATGTAAGTTCCTCATCGTCAACCTACAATTTGCTCGGTATGGCTTTTTGTCTCGGCGAATCCGGTACTTCCGCCACCGGTTATGTTTTCGGCATTTCCAGCACGCAACAATGGTTGCTTGAACGGCTATCGTCAACCGTAACAATGTTAACCTCCGGCCGGAGTTCCCAGATCCTGCCCGGTAAAAATACGCTTAAAGTCGTTAAAATTAAAAAAAGCATGACTCTGTATTGCAATGGCGAATTTATCGGGGCATTTACGGATACCCAAGCGGTCAACGGCGGCAGTATCGGTCTGTCGGTCCCGCCGTCGGCCACGGTGCAGTTCGACAATGCCCTGGTATCGGACTCAAGCGCAGTTAAGCCTGCGCGCACCAGTTTTAGCGACGACTTTAGCGACGGGAATCTTGACGGATGGTATACCAACGACAGGCCCGGCATGGCAGTGGTCAGTCAGGGCGCGGCGGTCCTCACCAATCCCAGCGACACCAGCCATTTTATTTTCGCACAGGGTGATTTTAATAAGGCGTCTATGCGGGCCATCATCAGATTAGTAAGCGGCCACAGCCTGTATGGCGTTTCATTTATTCATTTCAAGGAACTCGGTGACGGATATGTAAGCAATCAAGAGATTTCCTTTTTGATTGACTCCGCGCGGGGATTTGCCATCGTCAATACCGATTCGGGGGCCAGGCCGCTACACCAGGGCCTAAAATCCTGGATTAATGGCGGTTCGGGAACACAAACGGATACAATCGATGTTTATTATCGCGGCCCCTATTATGCGCTCTATATCAACAAAGATTCAACCTCAACGCTCGATACCAGCGCTGGCCTCAACGATATTCAGGCCATCGGCGTTGACGTGCAGGACAGTACCAAGATCGCCCTTGAATATATCTCGGTCAACAAAGGGGATTCGCCTTTCGTCTCGGTCATAAACCGGCGGACAGGCAATAATGTTCATCCGTCAACGCTTTCCAATTCCGGTATCAGCGTAATCTACGATGTCCGCGGCCGGAAAATCGGCGCCCTGAAGAAAGGCGACTATAAGTTGCTTAAAAGCAGATTTGCCTCGGGGACTTATTTTCTGGTCAAAAAAGCCCCCAGCGGCCTTATCGAGAGCAGCCCGATCGTAATTATCCGGTAGGCCGCGCCGGTTACTTTTTTGTTTTCTCCCGCCATTTTTCGATGGTCGACAACTGCGACGCGGTACCGTACAGGTCGATGGAGTTGTCGTCGAACTGCGTGCTGAAATAAGCCAGCGACGGCAGCGAAAAGAGCCAACTGCCCAAGGCCAGCTTCTGGTCGAGCTTGTCGATCATCTGCGCGTATACCTGCTTGTCGCCGATTTCATGCGAGGACATAAAACCGTACACATACTTAAGAAGATCGGCGAGGTCCTGCTTTTCCGGACTCTCTTTGCTCAGGTCAAGGCGAAAGAAATTTTTATCCGCGCTGAACGAGGCCGGATCGGCCGCTTCCTTGCCCGTATTGTCGGTTGCGGTCTGTAAAGCAATGCGATAGGCGCTAAAATCGGGCTCGCGCAAAAAAATCGGGTAGAGGTCGAACAGAAAATTGCTGCGATAGCCGCTGATGGGCACTAACACCGCGTCGTATTCGCCTTTGGCGATATCTTCGTTGCTCACCGCGTTCACCTTGATCTTGCCGTGAAAAAGCCCGGGATCGTTCATGATCGTGACCAGCTCGGAAAGCTCCTCGCGATAATCGTAGTTCAAACAGGTCTGAATGCGAACCGTATCCGGCAGGGAGGCCATGTCGCCTTCGAGCGCCTCCTTGAGCGGCGTGACCACTTTTTCTTCTATGTAGTACGAGGTGGTTGGAAAAACGCTGTAGTTAAGGTACTCTTCGTAATTGTCCTTGTCGCCTTTGTAATTGGCGATATGGCGCTGCTGCGGGGTGTTTACTTTAAAGAAACGGTCCAGCATCATTTGATTGTTTACCATTTTGCGCAAGGCCATGCGCTGGCCGAGGTTTAAGCGCTGCACATTAT
>JAQUMP010000385.1 GCA_028718065.1 Chitinivibrionales bacterium
CCATGCGGGCCGTCCATTTTTCCAATTGGATAACTGGTCCAACCGGCTTTTCGAGTTCCCGGATTCTTCCACCAGACAACGGTTTGAAGCGATTGATCAACGGTAGCTAAATCAACAAAACCGTCGCCGTCAAAATCTGCCGCGCTGACGTCTTCGCCAACGGCCAAAGAAGCTACTTGCACGCGCGTCCAGGCAACATTATCATTGGGATTTGTGGGCGCGACAAAATAGTAAAGACTCGGTTCTTCGGATAGAAGGACTACTTCAGGCGCTTTGCCGTTGGGGCCGCCAACCGTGGGTTCGATATCGGCCAGACATTGACCTTGGGCATTTCCATGCCCGGCTCTGGGCACTTGACCGATTACATGTGATGTCCATGCCGTTCCGGCTTTATTGGTTGCATGATAATACAATACATTCGGGTATTCCATTGCGATTATTTCGGGCTGGCCGTCGCCGTCAAAATCATACATTAAACAAGCATCTCCATCCGCTACCGGCAAATTTATTCTATTCCATTTACCCATCATATTCGCGCCCGGATTAATGTATAAAAAACAACCTGCGGCGATATCCAAATATCCGTCCCCATTAACATCCGCAGCCCAAACTCCAAATGCAGTCATGTTTTGCTGCTGATCGGGCGGCATGAAAGTTTGGTCTATTTTGATATTGGTCCATTTGTTAATCGGAATTGCGCCGGCATTCGAAAGCGTCCATGCGAGCAAAGTTGTTCCAGCGACAATTATCCACGCTTTTGTTTTTGCGTTTTTCTTTCCCCGCATAGTTTCCTCCTTATTAATATTTGCTCGCACCGATTACCGGCCTCGGTTGTTCGCTCCCGGAAGCATTATGGTTTTCACGGCAATTGCATCGGACCCGTATAGTTTGTAAAGATAGACGCCGTCCGGTAAATTCCGCGGCAGGACGGAAACGCCGCTCAGTTTTCCAACGATCATGCCACGCAAATCAAAGACCGTCGCACCGTAATTTTCACGGCCGTTTCCCGTAAGTAAATTATAATCGACTTTGGGCCGCCCAAGCACGGAGGTTGCGCAATCGGGGCAGTTGGAACGGAAATACCAGAACTTGTCGGGGTTATACCAGGAATCGGTTATTATATCAAGCGTGCCGTCGTTGTTAAGGTCCACGAGCAGCGTGCCGGTATGAGGCTGGACGTTTGCTTTGGTGTTGTCGTTTACCAAATAAGACTGCCAGGTCTGGCCGTGGTCGGGACTATCCCAAATTTGTTGCTTCATGCTGCCGAGCGCTTCGCCCGTGTAAACTTCCGGAGCGCCGTCTCCGTCGATATCGCCCACCTGCATTGCAAGGCACATCTCCGTTGTACAGATGGTATGTTTTACCCAGTTGGCGCTTCGTGGGTCGGCCGGCCGTTCGAACCAGTATTGGACGGAGGGGCTGTTTTCCTGGCAGGTGATTATGTCAAGCTTGCCGTCGCCGTTGATGTCGCCTACCCGTGCGGTTTTGATGTTCGATCCGCCGTTGCCGATTATATGCAAGGTCCACGTTCCGGCGGCGGTCCCGGGATTTTCCAGCCACCAAACGCTGCCGTCGGCGCTCCCGCCGCAGACGTCGATAGTGCCGTCGTTATTAATATCGCCCACGGACAACCCCATGGTTCCCTGGTTTGTTATCTGGGTAAAAGGCCAGGCGTTTCCCGCGGCGGGATTGCTGGGCACCGTAAAATATCCCACCCCGCTGGGAACATCATTGGTTCGCAGGGGAACAATAATCTGGGGTTTACTTCCTGCGACAATCTGGGCGACGGCATAACCCTGGGGGCCGTTGTTGTGCGCCGTGGCCCCATGATTGCCGCCGGCGCTGTAGGCCGTCCAGGAGTTTCCCTGATTATCGTTGGCCTTGTACCAGTAGGCGCCGTCCGGCCCTACCGAAAACACGTCGGGGATATTGTCGCCGTCGATATCAAAAAAAGCGATCGCCTCTTCGTGGCCGAGCGTCGAAACATGCCACGCGCCGCCGGCGGCGCCGGGATTGCGGTAAAAGTAATTGCCGTTGACAATGTCTAAATATCCGTCTTTGTTAAGATCGGCGACCGCGATCCCGTACGGCGGATTGCCCGTAGCCTGATTATAGGGACGTCCGGACGCGATTTCCACGTAGGTCCAGGTCCATTTTGAAAGCGACGAGGCGGCATTTAAAGAGATTGCAATGAGCCCGATCCATAAAAAACACTTAAATAAATAACCATTTTTAACCGGCATTTTATTAATTCCTGATTTTTGACGAGAGCGAAATAAAAATTGTTGCTAAAAGCGCTTAAAAACTCATGCTGCATTATGTTGTTCGCAAATATATAACGGAATAACAGATAATTCTTTGAGGATCGGCTTTATTATTTTGGCAATCCGCTTTTTACACCTACGTTTCTCTTTTTATTGCCGATCATTTGCCCGGAATTATAACCGGAAACGCCCTCCTTGTTTTGCCGTCCGCAACCGTTAGAATCGCTACTTCGCCGGCCAAATTCGTCGGATGAATCCTGACGCCGCCGGGAAAAACGGTCAGGGCGCGGCTGATATCCTGCCCGGCCGTGTTATAAAGGCGCACCGTGGCTCCTGGCCCGCGGGAAACGTTCCCGTTTTTTATGGCGATATAATCGCCTTTCTTGACAATAGATAATCCGGCGCGATTCCGGGCGTCGGCCCCGGCTCGCGGCGCGACCGCGGATGCGCGCCCCAGCGTATCTTCCCAGAATTCCAATTGATCGGGAACGTCATAATCGCAGTTTAAAATGTCAAGATAGCCGTCGCTGCCCACGTCCGCCAATATCGCCTGCCAGACACCATACTGCGAGGGTCTGGTAAGCGTGTCGGCAGGCGCGGGGCCTTTGCCGGTGAGGTTATAATAAATAATCAGCTTATAGGGATCGGCGCAGGGACCGTGCGTTGTCCCGGTTAAAATATCGGGATGGCCGTCGTGATCGATATCGCCCACCTGGAGCGTGTGAAAATTAATGTCGATCGCGGGATTCGAACCAACCGGATTCAGAACATGCTGGATCCACGTTCCCGTCCTGGGGTCTGCCGGAGCTTCGTACCATACCAGAGGCCCCGCGCAATACTCCGAGGTCGAAACCAGCACGTCCGGACGGCCGTCGCCGTTTAAATCCGCGATGCAGACCCGGCGGTCGATGCAGGGGAAATCGTGGATTTTATGTTGGATCCAGACGCCGTTGAATACGTCGGCCGGCGTTTCCCACCAGTTTATTCCATCGCAAATGTCAAGTCTGCCGTCCCCGGTGAAATCGGCGAGCTGGGTGCCTTCTTCGCTGGCCAGATTGTTAAGGACGACTTTCCGCCAGACGTTTTTGGCGGTCTGGAACCAGATGGTTGCCACGGTGCCCTTGGGCCTCTCCAGCACGTCCATAAGGCCGTTACCGTCGATATCACCCACGCAAAGATCGTGGTGCTCGACATTCGATAGTATCCCATGCCGTACCCACGGCCCTTTGGTCGGGTCGCCGGTGGGGCGGGGGTTTTCCCACCATAACGGCGTGGGATCGCCGGGATCGCACGGCGCAATCACGTCGAGGTCGCCGTCGTTGTCCATATCCGCCACGTGTATTTCGTTGCCGATATTGCCGGGAGCGTCCTCGATTTTATACGCCACGTCCACATTCGTGGATTTGCGCCAGGTTATGGTATACGGGACTTGCCCGTTTATAATGTCGTTCTTGCCGTCACCGTCGATATCGCCGCAGGCAAAAACCCCCTGCCCATGAGTTGCTCCCGTACCGAGCACATGCAGCTTAAACGGGAACGGCAAAGCCGCCATGCTTACCGAGATAAAGAACAAAATCGTCAGTATGCTTTTTTGCGCCATTTTCAATCCGCATGTTTTCAGGGATGATACACTAAAAGCGCTTAACTTTAAAAACTGAAGAGATTTAGATTATGATACTAAATTAGGTAAATTTTTTCGGGCAGGGAGGGAAAATGTGGTGTGTTTTATTACTGTAAATACGACATTGTTCCGCGGTCCACGGCCCCCCTTTTGGCCTTGTACTTGACAAAAGGTATGGCTTTAGATTCGCCGGACGCCCTTAAAACGAAACAATGTCATGTTTGTTGCAATAAAATGCGGCAAATCCCGGTTTTTTTTTGCGCAGACACGTTACTTCTTCGATCTTCGGCTCCATTGGTCGAGCCCGACCGCAATCACCAGAAGCGATCCGAGGATCACCTTCTGAAGTTGCGCCGCGATGCCCATCATGGACATGCCGTTTTT
>JAQUMP010000386.1 GCA_028718065.1 Chitinivibrionales bacterium
GATCGATCCGATCACCGGGACGGCGACGGCGATCGGAACCTATTCGGATTCCGGTACGCGCACGTTTACCCCGCCGTCCGGCTGGGCCGAGGCCGTGTTGCTGTGCAAGGCTAAAACAACGACAATGGCGCATCCTTGGAATGCCCGAGTTGCAAACGGCAGTACGGCGGAATTGAATGTCTTTGATTTAAGCGGCCGGGCGATTTATCGCGGCAAAGACGCCATGCAAGGACGCCTTTACAATGGAAATATATCGGACCTTGTCAAGGCGGCACGGCTGGGCAAGGGCGTCTATCTCGTGCAGCGCGGTTCCGGTGCGGCGCTTCAGACGCGGATACAGGTTTTTGGTCGGTAATATTTTTTTAAAACTGTCGACCGCATCCCTGCTGCGAAATGTTTATATACAGGAATTCAAGGCCGGGGATTTTGTCGAAAAGCAACGCCTGGTTGCCCGTAAATGACCGGGAAGCTATCGTACCCGTTTTCAGAAAGGCAGTACTTTATGGCGCCGCATCGTAATGTATCGACAGTCGTATCCCTCTATGCATTTTTTGTAGTCTCACTTGTCAACGCTGCGCCGCCCTTTGAACCGACCTCCCTGTGGAACATCCCGATCGGCAGAGGCGCGGTCTATTCCGGCCCAAACGATATAACGACAAAGCAGCTCAAGAGTGCATCATTTTACGGGATAAATTCCACGCATTGCGGCGTTCCCATCTTTTATGCGAAAACTTCCGATCCAACGTATACGATTGAAGGGTACTCTCTTTCTTCTTCCGTACAGAGGTTTACAAACGTCAATGTTCCGGCAGAGGCATTATTAAACAGCGATCCTTCCTGCGGTGATTGGCACATCAACATTATCGACCCCACGGGCAGTTATGTTACCGAGCTTTATATTACTCAGACGGCGGCGGCCGGAGGAGGTCAAGGTTGGCTGACAGGCAATATATGGAAAGGTCAATATGCGATGCAAAATCCACTCAAGGGTTTCGGCCCAAGCAAATTATCCGGGGCCGCCCCGATTCTGGGTGGAGGATGGTATGCAACTCCTCCAAGTCCTTACTGGCAGCCCACCGGCACTCGCGGCGCAGGCTGCGCGGATATTGCCGGGGCGATGCGGACCGCGGAATTTACCGCCGGATCGTTTCCGCATGTGCTCGCTGTTGCCCTCGATGGCACACAGTTGGCAACAGGGGACGGTTATGTGTGGCCGGCTAACAGACGTGATTTCCCTGATATTCAATACACGGGAACAATCCCCAACGGCGCGTTGATAGCGATCATACCATCGATTAACTTGACTACACTCAATCTGACTCCCACCGGATTAGCGATGGCGCGGGCGTTACAAACGTACGGCGCTTATGTCGTGGATTTCGCCGGTAATTTTTATATATACACTGAAACCAGCGCCGGGACCGTAGAATCCGGGAAAGTTTCAGATGCTTCCAATGATTTAAAGAAGCTTGTCCCCTATCTGGCGCTTATTACAAATAATACGCCGTCCACGCCTGCCGGAAATATCCTGCCCGATGCAGTCACGCTCGTTTCGCCGACCGACGCCGCCATCTCAACCGTTGACAGCGTTACTTTTTTCTGGCACAAAGGCGATGTGTCGATCATAAAATATTGGATCGAGGTGGCGACGGACTCTAATTTTGCGAATGTCTTTGCAAGAGATACTACACTTTCCGACACGAGCCGGAACATTAAAGGTTTCAATAAACAAAGCTGCTGGTGGCATGTCAAAGCATATAATGTGATCGGCTGGGGGCCGTTCAGCCCGAAGAGAAAGTTTACGGTCAACACGCCGGCGACGGGGGTTTTGCCGTCCGGAGCCGATATTAAATCTTTCAGTTGCAACACAACCGCAAACGCAATTACTTACACCCTTTCCAAACCCTGTTTCGTGAGCATAACATATTATGATTTGTCCGGAAGAACGGTATGTTCTCTTGTAAATAACTACCGGGCGGCGGGAAATTATTCCCTCAAATTGCCGGAAGCATCCTTGCCGCGGAGTGTTTATATCCGCGAATTTAAGGCCGGGGATTTTGTAAAGAAAGACCTCGCGGCCGTCGTTAAATATAGAACCCAATTTCCGGCAAAAGCATTCCGATTGTTTTAAGACGTTCCTGCCATTATTGCCATGGTCCAATTTGGACCATACTATCAACAATATCATTAAAAAAAACAGCAGGCCGATTTGTTATGGATATATTTATATGAACTAAGGAACTTATCACGATGAAATTGGTCGGTCCGCTGACGGCAAGGCGCTTAGTCCACACGCACGGCACGCAGGGGGAAGCTGAGGTCTGGGATTTTTCCTTCCCACCGGGCGACGATGGAAATGTTGTTTTTTCCGGGAATTGGAACACCGCAACCGAAAACGCGGCGCAGACCTATTTTGTTGACATGCGCGACATATTAACCGCCGGCGGTCCCGCGACCACCCAATCGCGGCCCTTAAAAATCGCCTCTTTCAGCTTTATAACAACGGCAAATACCATCAAATACTTCCAGGCGCTTTCTTAATCGTTGGGAAACCTTACGCAACATGATACGACGCTTCGATATGATGCGTGGCGCCTTCGGCATTTAAGGTGCTGGAATAAAGATGAAATTCGGTAACCTCGATCCCGGGGGCCGAAAAGAGCGCGTTGACCGCGAGAAAATCGGTGATGCGGCCCAGGGGCGCGTCGTCGCGCAGGCGCGCGAGCGTGACGTGCGCGTGAAAATTGCGATGGTCGGGCTCGCAGCCGCTCTTGACAATCGCGCGCTCGATCGCCGCCTGCAGGCGCAGCAACTCCGGCGATTCCTTTATCCCCGCCCACAGCACGTTCGGCTTGCGCCGCGGTGGAAAATAGCCCACACCGTAAAGCGAAATTAAAAACGGCTTAAAAATAACCCCCCGTAAATTGTCCATCACGCGATTAAAAGCAAGCTCGTCCACGTCGCCGATAAAGCGCAGCGTGAGGTGCAATTGGTCGGAGTTCACCCAGCGTGCGCCGGGAATGGCCAGATATAGATCCGCGAGAGAATCGCGGATGTCTTCGGGCAAATCGATGGCGACAAAGAGGCGGGGCATGAATTCAAATATACTTTATTCGGCGCTCAGGCCGCCCGAATGTCGGTAGCGCCAACAGCGGCCCAATGGGACGAACGTAACGTCTAAAAAAGCGGCGTAACTATTTCCCTGCCTCTTTATGCAATAATGTATAATATAAACCAAAAGGTTTAAAGCTATAAGGTTATAAGCCATTTGGATTATTTATATTAAACGGGAGCATGTTCGTATGAATCCATTTATTTACGGCGAGAATGTGCGGGGGACCGCCTTTATTAACCGGGAAAAAGAAATACGGGATTTGGAAAAAGATTTGACGGACAGTCAGAAAATATTCCTTATTTCGCCCCGCCGATACGGAAAAACCTCGCTCATTTTAAAAGTAAAACGCGCCCTTGAAGAAAAAAAAGTCAAGGTCGCCTATGTGGATTTATTTAAATGTTCATCCCTCGAGCAGATGGCGGCCGCTTTAGCCAAGGAGTTATCGAAATTTGAGGGAGTTACTTTTGAAAAAGTGTTTAAATTTATCAAGGACATCATCGCGGCCCTCCGGCCGATTATATCAATCGATAAAGAAGGCGAGGTCTCGGTACAAATAGATGCAAAACCAAAAGAGCCGGAAACCTTGAGTATTCTCGAAGATCTTCTGAACTATACCCAACGATACGCCGCGAAACATCCTGCGCGGGCCGTGATAATGCTTGATGAATTCCAAGAAGTTCTGAAATTCGGCGATCAGAAGATAGAAAAGTTTTTAAGAGCAATCGTGCAAACGCACAACAGGGTCGGGTATGTTTTTTGCGGCTCAAAAAAAGAAATCATTGAAGGCATGGTCATGAATAAAAGCAGGGCATTTTACGGTATCGGCCCCATAATAAGTCTTGATAAAATAAATACGACGACCTGGGAAACGCATCTTTCGAAAACATTCGGCAAACACGGCTTTAAATATGACCGTATTATCCCCGAGCTTATCGTGCAAAAAGCGCATGAAATTCCTTATTATATTCAATACCTCGCGCATGAACTTTACGACGATTATTTTAGTTCAAAAAAAATTGAGGTGAAACATATCAATGAAACCATCAAAAATGTCGTCAAAAGAAATCTTTCCTCCTATGAAACTATCTGGGAGAACCTCACGGGCATGCAGCAGCGCATGCTGGAAGGGATC
>JAQUMP010000387.1 GCA_028718065.1 Chitinivibrionales bacterium
GATGGTCCTTTACAAAATGATGGCCACCATTCTCATGGCCCAGAACAACCGCGGCGGCGCGCTTAAGTACTTAAAACCCTATGTAACGGCCGTGCCGACCGATTCCGAGGCCTGGCTTATGTCCGGGACGATCCTGTTCGAGCAGAAACGATTGGTCGCCGCCCTGCGGCCGTTGGAAAAGGCCGCGGCGGCCATGCCGCTTAATGCCGAATGTCAATATATGCTGGGAGTCGTTTACGCCAAAATGGCGCGGTATGAAGACGCAGTCGTGCTGCTCGCCCGCGCCCATAACGGCAGTCCCAAAGACCTGCGCATCGTCGCGGCGCTGGCCGAATGCTATACCTCGCTTTCGGACAATCAGGAAGTCATCGCCATGCTGCGGCAATGGTCGCAATTGGATTCGTCAAATTTTAATGTGGCCGTGCAACTGGTGCGCTTTTTGGTTACCGGCCATCGCCCCACCGAAGCGGCGCGTATGGCCAACATGGCACTCAAAATAGAACCTTACAACGCCGAAATCCTCAAGCTTGCGGCTTCCGCCTATGAAATGCAGGGCAACGACAGCCTGCGGCTGCTATGCATTATCAATGCGCTTACCTATGCGCCCAACGATCCGGACGTGCACTGCGAGGCCGCGCGGTTTTATCAGGAGATGGGTTACGGCACGGTGGCCGAAGCCTATTGCAAAAGCGCCCTCGACTTGCAGCCCATGCATCCGCGCGCGCATTACGAGTATGCGCGCGTCCTGGCCGAACGCGGCGCGCTCGACGATGCCGCGCACCACGCGGGGCTGGCGCTGCAAAACGACCCGTACTCCTGCGATTACCTGGCGGTTATGGCCGATATTCTTATTAAGCAAGGCAATAACACCGAGGCTTGCAATACCATCGACAAGGCCCTGGAAAAGAACCAAACCGACGCACGCCTGCTCAAACAGGCCGGCATAATCTATGCCGCGACCGGGAACAAGGACAAGGCGATACAATTCTTTACAAGAGCGATCAAAATGGACCCGCTCTGCGGGGATTGCTTTATCGCGCTGGGAGATCTGTATCGTCACGAAGGCAATTTTAACGCGGCCCGCAAACAATTCGAGCAGGCGCTTAAAAATTTCCCCAATTCCAATGGGGCCCTCATGCAGCTCGTGAATATCGAAATGGCGCAGGCTCGTTACGATAAGGCGCGCATTTTGTGCGAAAAGGCCCTTATGATCCAGCCGCATAACGACGAGGCGGTTTACCGTCTTGCCAATTGCTTTATGCGCCTTGGCAAGCTCGATTCCGCCCGCAACTTGGTGTTGTCGTACCATGGTGACGGCGAGACCGGCTGGCTGCATTGCGCCCAGGGCGAAGTGCGCGAGGCCGAAGGCAAATACGATTTGGCGCTCATTTCCTATAGCGTGGCGCTGGTATTTTTGCCGTACAATCCGGCGGTGCTCGCCGGTTGCGGTCGCATGTACCTCGGCAACGGGCAGGCGGAAAAAGCCGTTGGTTTTTTTGAAAAGGCGCTCAAGTACGACGCGCAGAATGTCCAGCTGCAATTCGATTACGGCCGCGCCTGCCTGGCCTCGGAAAAATTCGAAAACGCCGCCGCCAGTTTCGGCGCGGTAATTAAGGCCGACTCTAAAATGGCCGTCGCTTATTACGATCTCGGCAAACTGCTTGCCAAGCAGAACAATCGCGAAAAAGCCATCGATGTTTTCAGAACAGGCATTGCCAAAAACAAAAAATGCGCGTTGTTGCATCAGGCGCTCGGCGAAGAATTAGCGGCCACGATGCAGTTTGAAGAGGCCATCGACGCCATGAAAAATGCCATAAAGCAAGGCGGCAAGGATTATGTGGAGACCTACCGCCTGATTGCCGACATCTACTCGAATAAACTCAGCGACGAAAAAACAGCCAGGAAATATTATCAGAAATATATTCAAGCCGGCGGCCAGAACGCGAAAGTAAAGGAGCTGCTGGCGATACATTCTTGATTGCGGTTGATTCCGTGGTGGTGGTGACGGAGGCGCTTTAGCGGGCGCTTCCGTTTTTTTTGCTTTCGCATACCCTCGTTGTTTTTCCGCAAGAAAAAACATCAGTCTGTTTATCGGCACCCGTAAGAATTTATATTTGAATACTTTATTTTCAGCAAAGGAAACCCATAATGGATAGCGTCATGCCTTCGTACCGGTCACATACCTGCAACCAATTGCGCGCCGAACATATCGGCCGGCGCGTACGGCTTTCGGGCTGGATCCATAACCGCCGCGACCACGGCGGCGTGCTGTTTATTGACCTGCGCGACCATTACGGCATTACCCAGATCGTCGTGTACCCAACGGTCTCATTTCAGGACGCCCTCAGCCGGCAGCCCAAGGAAACGGTGATTATGTTCGAGGGCCCGGTGATTGCGCGTACGCAGGAAAATATTAACCCAAAAATGGACACGGGAATGATCGAAGTAAATGCCGAAAGCTACGAGGTGCTTGGTCCGGCCGAAGCCTTGCCGTTTAATGTTTTTCCGGACGATCCCGTTCCGGAGGATTTACGCCTGCGCTATCGCTATCTCGATTTACGGCGCACGAAACTGCACCAGAACATTATTTTGCGCTCTAAAATTATTTCGAGCCTGCGGCGGCGCATGACCGACCAGGGCTTTAATGAATTCCAGACCCCCATATTAACCAGTTCCAGCCCCGAAGGCGCCCGCGATTACTTAGTTCCGTCGCGCGTGCATCCAGGCAAATTTTATGCGCTGCCGCAGGCGCCGCAGCAATTCAAGCAGTTGCTGATGATTTCCGGGTTCGACCGCTATTTTCAAATCGCCCCTTGTTTCCGTGACGAAGACGCCCGCGCCGACCGCTCGCCGGGAGAATTTTATCAGCTTGATATCGAAATGAGTTTTGCCACGCAGGACGATATTTTTAAAGTCGTCGAAGGCGTTTTGCACGGGACATTTTCCGAATTCACGACGCGTCCATTGGACGGCCTGCCCTTCAGGCGCATTACCTACCGCGACGCCATGCTCAAGTACGGCACCGACAAGCCCGACCTGCGCAACCCGCTCGAAATTTGCGACCTCTCGGATTTTTTTAAAGAGGCCGGCTTTACTGCCTTTAAAAATATCGTGGCCGAAGGCGGGGTCGTGCGCGGCCTCATGGTACCAAAAATATCAACACAACCGCGCAACTTTTTCGATAAATTGGTGGAGTACGCGCAATCCATCGGCGCCCAGGGGCTGGCGTACCTGGTGTGGGCAGAAGAAAAAATTAAAGGGCCGCTTGCCAAATTCTTGACCGAAGAACAATTGCAGACGCTGGCGGCGCGCTGTGCCATTCACACCGGCGACGTGCTGTTCTTTATCGCCGATACGGCCGCCTCCGCCAGCCGGATCGCGTGCGATTTACGGATAAAACTGGGGAACGATCTTAACATTACGGAACGCGACGTGTTTCGTTTTTGCTGGATCGTGGATTTTCCGATGTATGAGTGGGACGTGGAAAACAAAAGCGTGATTTTTTCGCACAACCCATTTTCCATGCCGCAGGGCGGCATGGAGGCGCTCATCAATAAAAACCCTCTCGATATTCTGGCTTACCAATACGATATTGTTTGCAACGGCATCGAACTGAGCAGCGGCGCTATTCGTAATCACCGCCCCGATATTATGTACCGCGCCTTCGAAATCGCCGGATACGACCAGGCAACGGTGGATGGCCGTTTCGGCGCCATGATCAACGCCTTTAAATTAGGCGCGCCGCCGCACGGCGGCATTGCGCCGGGCGTAGACCGCATGGTTATGCTGCTTGCCGACGAATCCAATATCCGCGAGGTGATTGCCTTTCCCATGAACCAAAAGGCCCAGGACCTTTTAATGCAGGCGCCCGCATCGGTTTCGGAAAAACAGCTCAAAGAGCTGCACATCCGCATCGTGCAACCGGCGGCCTAGCTAACAGCGGGAAATTGACAGGATCTTATAGGAGAGTGTTCCGGCCGGAACGCGGATCTGGACTTCTTCGCCGTCCTTGTGGCCTAAAAGCCCTTTGCCGATAGGTGATGACACCGATATTTTACCCTGCGAAAAATCCGCCTCCACTTCCGAAACCAGCGTATAGGAAAATTCCTCGCCGTCGGCTAAATCTTTAAGGGCCACCACGCACCCGATGGTGATTTTATCCGTCGAAAGATTGCTTTGGTCCATGACCCTGGCCATGGATAACTTGCCGTGCAATTGCGAAAT
>JAQUMP010000388.1 GCA_028718065.1 Chitinivibrionales bacterium
TCCGATCTCGCTCCAGGAACCGGCATCGTACCGATAGTCAAGTCCCGGTTTCGTAAGGGTTGGGTTTTCCGGCGTGCGCATGGCAACGCTCACATAGCTGCGCGAGGTCACCAAGCTTGCGGTCATGCCGGATTTATAAGCGATGGCTTTTATGGTTGCCGAAGTTTTTAAGGTAAACGAGGCGTTATAGAGTGTAGAGCCATTACTGGGGGTGCCGCCGTTGAGGGTATAATAAATGGAAGCGCCGCTCGTGGAGGTGGTAAGCGTTACGGCAACGGAATCGGAAAACAAGCTGTCGCCCGGCGTAATTTGGGGCTGACCGACCTGACCGGAAACTATCGCATCGCCCTCCCATAAATCGGGCCAGGCCATATTACCGCTTGCCAGGAAAAAATAATCTTTGTTGGCCGTTGTCATGTTGCGTATGTAAACCGCTCCGGCCTCGTTGAGGTGGATAATAAATTTGGTATCGTAAGTCCAGCGATACCCCAGATTGCTGTACATTCCCGGTGCAATCGGCAGGCTGTCGATTAAAACATTGCTAAAGTTTTTAATCTGGGCCGGATTGGTGTGGTAATTCGGGTCGTAAATCGACGTGCCGGAGCCGTCGGGTTTGAGCCGGAGCTGGCAGGCATCGTTGTTGCGGTCGACCGTTTCGATAAAGGCGTTCGTTTTTACGTTCCGGACAATGGGCCGATGGCAGGCGCCGCCGCAGTTTGCCCGTATGTCAATATAGCAAATATAGTCGCCGCTCCTGCACACGGAGCAAAAACCGATGCCGCCGGCCGCGGGCCCCGGAACCAAAACCTGCGTCGCACCGGCGCTGTTGTCGGCATGCACCGCCGTCTCCACGACCTTGTCGAAGGTGCTGTAGGCTACGGCGCTGTCGCCGTCCCAGTCCGCCACGATCAGGTCCCAGCCGATGGAACCCTGCCAGATGGTTTTCTGGTTGGAACCGTCGGCATTCATGACGATGAGGGTTTTATCATTCTGGCAGGCGATGCGCGTTCCGCTGGGCGAAAAGCGATACGATGCGTTCCCCACGCCGAAAATGTTGGCAATAGGGAAATCGGCAACGGCATTGGCGAGTCCCGTTTTAAGATCGAGTACCATGACTTTATTGTTGAGGCCATAGACCACTTTCCCCGCTTTGTTGCCCGAAAATGCCGCCCAGCCGGAAACAATCTGCTGCGGCGTGGGGTCCTGGGCGCGAAGTATACCTATTGACACAAAAAGAAAAATAGCCGATGCAAATAGTTTTCGCATAGATCGCTCCTTATTATTTAACAACCGTAAAATACCTTTGGTCGACCGTAGTATTATTTTTATCGACTAATTTTAGCAGGTAACATCCGCTGGGCGCAAGCGATAGAACCCATTCCTGCGAATTGGTTCGGTTCGATACCATAGATGCCGGTTTGCCGTCCAAACGGTAGATGCGCAACGACGATTGCGCGCCTGCGACGATTGGGTTTCGATAACGCACAACTCCCCGGCCTTCTTGCGAAATGTTTCCTTTAAAGCCCGGAAATGAAGCGTATGGCAATAAGGTCACACCCGTATTTTTTCCTATAGCAAAAGCGCCTGAAACCGTATTAATGGAAACATTGGTATAATCATGTATTCTTATTTTCGCTTTATTTGACACATAAGAGGTATCATCCGAAGGAATCAGCCATTTTATGGCGCCGGATTCGGTATTCTGGACATAGCCTTTGTCAAACATCTCGGTAAAGGTTATGCCGTTATCAAGCGATATTTCCGGCACCACCATAAACCCTTTCCCGCCGCTATATTGCCAACTGACGGGCAGCGAATCGCCGAGTTTATAGACGTCCCCGGCTTTAGGACCAATAAACGTTATTGACCGCAAAGCGTTTGGATCGGGCCGAAAAAGCACGGCGGCCGGTATGGTTTCCTTGGCGATTCCCGGTCCTGCGTAACTAACGGTGAGAACCGCGGGGTTTGTTGTGTTAAAATAAGCAACCGTTACGGAGTGCATTCCGGCCTTAAGCCCGATCGTGCCGGATTTTTCCCGGGCGGCGTGCAGGCCGTCGTTATTGACAATGAGCGTATTTCCTATATATAAATCCGCACCGTCGGCCGCATTCACATAAAAAGCATAGGAACCCGCGGTGGAAATTGAAATATAGCCGGTAAAAATAAAGCTAAAGCCATTATTGCTTTTCTTGGGCGAGATATCGAAGGTACGAACGGTATCGCTCATTTGCGGCGATAGGGCCGTAAAATCGGGCAGAACGCTCCATGTTCCCGTAAAATACCGGTAGTCAAGCCCCGGGACGGTGCGGTCGGGGTTTTCCGGCGTCCGCAAGACAACGCTCACATAATTCCGGGACGCCACCGGGCTTGCGGCCATACCGGATTTATAGCCGATGGCTTTTATGATAGCCGAAGATTTTAAAGTAAAAGGGCCGCTGTATACGGTCGAAAGATTGGTGGGCATGGTTCCATTGGCAGTATAGTAAAGGGCCGCGCCGGCCGTGGCGCTCGTAAGCGTAACGACGACCGAATCGGAAAACTGGCTGTCGCCGGGTGTAATTTGCGGCTGCGCTACCTGGCTGGAAAGGGCGGTATCGCCTTCCCAAAGATCGGGCCACATCATGTTTGAACCGATAAAAAAATATTCTTTACCGGCGTCCATTTTTCGTATGTAAACACCGTTGTCGCTCAGATGAATAAGAAAATTGGCGTCGTAGGTCCAGCGGAACCCGTAATCCTCCACCGCCGCTCCCGGCGGAATCGACAGATTGTCGATTTTAACATTGCTGAAATTTTTGATCGTGGCGGGAGTCGCATGGGTCTGCTCGCAAAAAATTGACGTGCCGGAACCGTCGGGTTTGAGCCTGAGCTGGCAGCCGTCGCTATTGCGGGCGACCAATTCTATGACGGCATTGGTCCTTACGTTGCGCACCATGGGCCGGTGGTAACCGCCGCTCGCCTGGTTCGCCGCTATGTCAATATAGCAAACATAATCGCCGCTCTTGCATACCGAGCAAAAACCAATGCCGCCGGCCGGGTTCGTTACCAAAATCTGGGTCGTTCCGGCGCTGTTGTCGGGATGTATTTGGGTGCGCACAACCTTGTCGAAGGTGCTGTAGGCTACGGCGCTATCGCCGTCCCAATCGGCTACGATCAGGTCCCAGGCAATGGAGCCCTGCCAGATAGTTTTCTGGTTGGAACCGTCGGCATTCATAACGATAAGCGTATTATTATTCTGGCAGGCTATGCGCGTTCCGCCGGGCGAAAACCGGTAGGAGGCGCTTGCCCCCCAATTTGAATTATAAACCGGGAAATCGGCGACGCTGTTGGCAAGCCCAGTCTTAAGATCGAGCACCCAAACTTTATTGGTCCGGCCGAATAAAACCTTACCTGCTTTATTGCCCGAAAATGTCGCCCAGCCGGAAACAACCTGCTGCGGGGTTGGGTCCTGGGCGTGCACCGACGGGGGCCTGAAAAAAAAGAGGGCAAGAAAAAACAGAAAGCATTTTCCACGCAACCGCACCACTGCCACAACGTCTCCTCTATCAGCAAATTAAGCGTTTGACCTGGCCTGCATTCGACAATTTATACAATCTAATCAAGGTATTCCACGCCTATTATATTGACTAATATATTATATTAAAAATGGAATGTTTTAACACAAACGCCTAATTATTTAACATATTCGATTTTGCATGAAAAGCAGCCTCATACCCGAATTGATCAAGCGCAGCAAAAACATACCCCTGCCGGGCAATTATTTTAGCGGGACCAAGCCGCCATCGCTTGAACTCCCCCGTTCGATTCTAATTTTTAGTCGTAATAGAGGCGAAGAACTCGGCACCGGCAGCTTTCACCATTTCCGTTATGTCCTGATTTTTAATTTAAAAACGGCGGGCATGGTCATGGCGGATAACGGCTTGTTTCATTTACGGCCCGGGAATGCGCTTTTGATTTTTCCTTACCAATTTCATCGCTTTCTTGAGTTGCAAACTGAGTCTTTGACTTGGCTTTTTCTTACGTTTGAACTCTCCGCTCCCGACACGGTGATTCAACTTAAAAATGCGCATTTGCCGGTAAACAAGCGTATCTGGTCCTGGATTGACGAAATCATAATCATGAACCGTGATAAAACCACGGTCAACAACGATACCATAATTTATTTAACGGCCCTAATACTAAACGAACTTAAAGAGATTGCCCGGAAAACGCCGAATTCGGCC
>JAQUMP010000389.1 GCA_028718065.1 Chitinivibrionales bacterium
CCTGGTAATCTTTTTTGAGTTGATCGATGTCCTGTTTGCCTTTTTCGATCTCCTCGAAAGATTGCTTTAGCCCCTCGGCGCGTTTTCTGAGAAAGGGCCGGATATATTTATTAAAGATAAAGCCCAGAATGGCCGTGAGGATTAAAAAATTAATCAACTGGTAGAGCCAGAGTTGCCAGCTTAACGTTAAATCCATAAGGTCCCTCGAATGAATAAGAAACAAAAAATACGAATACTGTTTGTCAAGTACTTTAAATCGCTCTTATGGGCCTTGGCTTTTTTAAAACCAAACTCCCGGACGTTTTTATTTAAGCACCAACATGATCGCGATAACAAAAGCATATAAGGTAACGGTTTCGCACAAGACCGCGCCGAGCATGAACCAGGTGCGCATTTTGCCTTCGGTTTCGGGCTGGCGGGAAATGCCTTCCAGAAATTTTCCGGTGGCATTGCCGATACCGATACCGGAGCCGATCGCGCCCAGTCCGATGGCCAAACCGGCGCCTATGGCCGCCGCCGCCTTGACGATTATTTTAGGATCGATCATCGATGCATCCATTGTTTCCTCCCTCAAAAAATGTGGTTCTTACATTATTAGAAAGAATAATTACTCATTAAGCGTGTTCTTCTTCGTGATCGCTGGCGATTGCACCGGCCAGATAGATCATGGTTAACAGGGAAAAAATAAAGGCCTGAAACCAATCGGTAAGCAGGCTCTCCCAGCACATCCAGACAACCGGCAATCCGACGACACAGAATGTCATTAAAATTTTTATGATAAGTTCTCCGGCCGTAAGGTTCGCGAAAAGGCGCAAGGAAAGCGAGAGCGGCCGGGCAAGCTGCGAAATAATTTCCATAACAAAAAAAATCGGCGCTAAAACGGGGATCGGTCCCATGAAATGTTTTAAATATTTAATCCCGTGCATTTTAAATCCGATGTACTGATAAAAAACGAATACCACCACCGCGCAGGCTGCCGTGGTGTTTATGCTGCTCGTGGGCGCCACAAAGCCCGGAATTAAACCGATATAATTTGCAACGAGAATAAAGAAAAAGATCGTGGCGACCAAGGGAAAGTAGGCCGGTCCGCGGGGACCGACGATGTCGCTGATAAAATTTTCCAGAAAACCCACCAGCATTTCCACCACGTTCTGGAGTCCGCGCGGGACCTGCCGCAAGGTGGCGCTCAGAAAAACGGCGGCGGCGATAATGATCGCCATGACAAACCAGGTAGTTTCAACCGTCAGGGACTGTTCGGGGGTAAGCCCGGGCAGTTGCAGGGGCAGAAACGTTTGAATCAGATTGATTGCTTCGGTACCGTTTTCCATGATTTTTTTAGCGTGCCCGCGACGATGATGAATTTACCAAGGGTAATCGGCAATAATCCGGCAATAAACCAACTCAGAGAAACCGTGTGCTGTTTTGCAATAATAAGGATAATACAACCCAGAAATAATAATCGGCCTATACTTGAAAATGTCATAATTAACTGCGCACTTCGGCCGGATGATTTACCCGCAAGCCGCGTCGAGAGCCACATCCCCAGGCTATCGACCAGGCCGGTCGCTATTCCCAGAGCGAGGCTTTCGATCGCCCTGTGCCAGAGTACGGAAAACATTTATAAATCCCGCGGCTATGCCGAGTACCAGAAAAATAAGCGCAAAAACCGGACTGGTATGCAATTTTGAATCTATAAAATAGCCGATCCCGAACCCGAACAACGTGCATAAAACCAGTGCAATCCCGAGGCTCGAAATCTGCGCCAGCCACAGAGTTTCTTTTTTTTTGTTCTCCGGTTCGTCCATAATTTCAAAGGGCAGTTTTTATAGTATCATTACCGGCATTATTTGACAACTGATTTTTTGCCCTCTTAAAAAATCACCATAACCATCATGGCGACCGGCAAACACTAAATATATTTTACTGAAGATCGAAAAATATTTTTTATTTTAGGAATTTCAAACGGGGTTAGGCATGGTTACATCGCTGCTCATAAGCATCGGGGCGCTGCTGGTTATTTTTGTCCTGTTTTTAGTCATAAGCCGCACCGTCAACAGTATTGTCAATCAATTGACAAAAACGGAGTATCTCGTGCAAAAAGATTATGATTTTCATAAAGAGGCCCAGGAAATAAAGCGGGTCATTAAAGAAAACGCCGAAGAAGACGCCGCGCGCAAACGGTAGGGGCGCATTGCCATGCGCCCTGTTTCGGTTGCAGGGCCGCCCCGGGAAAAAACAAAATGCCCCTCGGAAAAATATTCGTCTTCTCCGCCCCGTCGGGCGCCGGCAAAACCACGCTGCTTGACATTCTGCGCACCTCCATGCCCGGGCTGGTCTATTCCGTTTCGGCCACCACGCGCCCGCCGCGCGCGCATGAGGTAAACGGCGTGCATTATTTCTTTTTAAGCAAGGAAGAATTCAAGGCGCGCATTGCGCGCGACGAATTCGCCGAATGGGCCGAGGTGTACGGCAACTTTTACGGTACGCCCAAGGCCGCGGTGGATGCGACCATTGCCGCCGGCAACTCCGTTGTCATGGACCTTGACGTTTACGGCAAGAAAAAATTCGACGCCGTTTATCCGCAGGCTATCGGGATTTTTATTGTTCCGCCCTCGCTTATGGTCCTGGAGCGGCGCTTGCGCGACCGCAAGAGCGACAGCGAGGAGTCCATCCGCACGCGCATGGCCAATGCCAGGGCCGAAATCGATTTTGCGGAGAAGGCCGGAAAATACGAGTATACCGTGGTTAACGACGATCTTAAGCGCGCCGTGAACGAAGTCATTCAAATCGTGCGCCGGAACACGGCCGGATAAGGCAGGGCATGCAAACCGCTCCCGACCAGTGGACCTTCCCGCTTGACAAATCCACTATTCTCATCGGCCGCGACGCCGCCTGCGCCCTGGCGCTGAACGCCGTGGGCATTTCGCGGCGTCATGCCGCGATCCGCCTGGACCCCGCGTACTGTACGCTTACCGATTTGCAAAGCTCCTTCGGCACCCGCCTCAACGGCGAGCCCGTGGACCGGGCCGACCTGTATGATGGCGCTACCGTGGCGCTGGGCGTCGTGGTTTTAACGGTGGCGCTTTCCGAACGGGAGATCACGCTTAAGCGCTCTTCGCCCACGATCGATCCTTCCGGCGACGCCATCGACACCTCCGGCGCAAAAAAAATGCGCATCGGGCGCGACAGCGCCTGTGAAATTTACCTGCCGCACCCGCAGGTATCGCGTTTCCACGCGGAACTTGACAAACTCCCGGACGGCTCGCTTACGCTGAGCGACCGCGGCAGCACCAATGGCACCTTTGTCAATGGCAAGGCGGTGCGGAGCAGCGTACTGGCCGACGGCGATTGCATTCAGGCAGGGCCGTACCGTTTTTACCTGGAGCAGGGGCGCCTGATTGCGGGCGAAGGGGGCAGGGGCATTCGCGTGGAGGCCTTTCACGTTTCGGCGCGGGTGGGCGCTCGTAAGTATCTGCTGCACGATGTTTCCCTGTCGATCGCGCCGGGGGAATTCGTGGCCATTTTGGGCCCTTCCGGTTCGGGCAAGACCACGCTTTCGCATTTACTGTGCGGGATGCAGCCCGTCTCCGGCGGCGTGGTGTATATCAACGGCCTGCCCCTGCGCTCGTTTTACGCGGCGTTTCGCTCGGCGCTGGGGTTTGTTTCGCAGCAAAACGTGGTTCCCGGCGAATTGACGGTTGCGGAACTTTTCAGCGAGCAGGCGCGCCTGCGCTTGCCCGGCGACAGCCGGCCCGCCGAGCGGGCCAATCGCATCGCCGAGGTACGAGGGTTTTTAAAACTCGATTCCCTGGCCGGGGCGCGCATCAGCCGCCTTTCGGGCGGCGAGGCCAAACGCGTGCATCTGGGGATCGAGCTTCTGGCCGCTCCCGCTTTAATAATTCTCGACGAGCCCTTTGCCGGCCTCGATCCCGGTTTAATCGCCCATTTCATGCGCATTTTCCGCGCGCTGGCGGACCGCGGCCATACCGTGGCGCTCACGACCCATACCCTGGAGCAGATTGACCGATGCGATAAAATCATTTTTTTACGCGGCGGCAGGCTGGTGTCTTCCGGCGCTCCGGGGGCGATCGGCGACCATTTTAGCGTTCGTAGCCTGGCCGAAGTTTACGAAGGCATGGAGCTGCCGCCTCTTACAATCCCGGACCTGCAGCGCGGCGATGCGCCGGATGCGGCCGGGGCGCTTGCCAAAGCGC
>JAQUMP010000390.1 GCA_028718065.1 Chitinivibrionales bacterium
CCTGCGGCAATGTGCTGCACGTGCACGATCTGGCCGATTTTGTTTCCGAAGAAGCCCAAACCTGCGGCCGCAACGTGGCCGAATATTTACGCCGCGGCATTGGCGCCGGCCTAACGAGCGGCGCGATTAAAACAACCGGCGTTGTTACCGGCGCCAACCTTAAATACGTGGTCCCCAACCGGTGTGCCACGGGCAGGGAATCGCGCTTTTTAATGCGGGCGTTGATTGTGGGCGATAAAGGCGAGCTTATTGTTCGTCAAGGCGATGCTCTAATTTGCAAACAGGCATTGCGGCGCATCCGGCCCGCGGAAATGATCGCGCTTACCTTGTCAAAAGAACAAACAAAGGATTTGCGCGAGAATGTTCCGCTCGAATTCACCATCAACCTGTAAATAAGGCGTTATGGAAACCATCTGTATTGTTTGTCCGACCGGATGCCGTTTATCGGTTGAACCAGGGGCGAAGGGCCTTGCCGTTACCGGCAACAAATGCCCGCGGGGAGAAAAATACGGCTTGCAGGAAGCCGTCGATCCGCGCCGCGTGGTAACGGCGGTGATCCGCACGCCGTCCCCGGATTGGCCCTGCGTGCCGGTCAAGACAACCGGGGCAATCCCTAAAAAAATGATCGACGGGCTCTTAAAACAATTATACGCGCTTACGGCGCCCTTGCCGCTTAATCGGGGCGCCGTGATTTTAAAAAATGTTTACGATACTGGAATCAACGTGTGCTGCACCAGAACCACACCTCCACCGGAGAGGAAAATAACAAAATGAACTTTATCGCCCACCGTGGTTATTCAAAGCAGTATCCCGAAAATTCTTTGGCCGCCTTTGAGGCGGTCATTAACCATCCGTTAAACGGACGTAACCTTATCGGCATTGAACTCGACATCCACCTCACCTCCGATGGCGTTATCCCGGTCATGCATGGCACGACCATTGCCGACGGCAACGGCCAAACGGTCAACGTTGCCGGCATTACCTTTGCCCAGTTGCAACGGTTTTTTAAGAACGGGGGGAAAAACAAAGAACACGCCATTCCCACCATTGAACAGGCGCTTACGCTCGTAGCGCACAAAACCGGTCTCTGTTTGGAGATCAAAGACGGCAAATTTAACCTGGAAAGTTTTGCGATCCGCTTTGTAAAGGCGATCAAAGCCTATGGGCCGAAAAACGATATCGTCATCAGTTCTTTTTCACCGGAGATATTAAAATTTATCATTAAAAAAACCTCCTCCTTCAAAGTAAAATATGCATTTTTATTTAAAACATGGGAGGCCCTCGAAAATTTGCCCGGCGACGTTAGCGCGCACCTTGATTTTTTACATCCGTGGTACAAACTGATCCTCGAAGATTCCGATAAAATCACCAGCCTGGGTTTTCCGCTGCAAGGCTGGACCGTGGACGATCCGGCCGAAATTAACGCCATGCTCGCGGGTCCCGGCGCGGAATGCATTCATGCCATCATGACAAACGATATTGCCCTCGCGGAACGGTTCGCCGCATAGCGGAGGCGTTTTTATGGGTACGGTCATAATCGGAATTCATGGCCTGCGCAACAAACCGCCCAAGTATATCCTCGCCGGTTGGTGGAAAAAATCCATCGGCGAAGGTTTCCAGGCGATCCGGCTGACCCCGCCGCGCTTTAAATTCGAAATGGCCTACTGGGCCGGCTATCTGTATACCAAGCCCCAGAACCCCTTTGTAAACGACCCTCAGCACCCGCAATTTTTGCCCGATCCCTATTTGCCCGGCTGCTATTTCGGCCCGCGCGACCCCGAGGCTTTCGGCAAAAAACTCTCCAATGGCATCAAGGAGCAGCTCATTAAGCTTATCGCCGGCAAATCCGGGTTCATGAACATCGAAGCGGTCTCGCACGTTATCCTGCACCGCATGTTCGAAGAGCTGGATATTTATTACCACAAAACCCTGCGCGACACCCAGGGCGTCATGCGCCCGGCCAAGAACATGTTTCGCGAGGAATTGTCGCGGCTTATTTATAAGCACCGCAATAAAAACATACTGATACTCGCCCATTCCATGGGCAGCATCATCGCCTACGACGTACTCCTGCATCTGGCCCCGGCGGTCCCGGTGCATTCGCTGATTACCTTCGGCTCACCGCTGGGGTTTCCGGTGATCATGAAAAAAATCAAGCATGAACTTGAGCTTGACATAAAAGAGGATTCGCCGTAGCCGACCCCGCCCGCGCTGCAACAGCGCTGGCTTAATTTTTCGGACCCCGACGACGTTACCAGCCTGGATTATAACCTTCGCAACCACTTTGCCGAAAACAGTCGCGGCGTGCGGCCCTTTGACCAGATCGTGTATAACAACTACGAATGCAACGGAATAAAAAATCCGCATAAGGCCTACGGATATTTGCGAACGGCCGAAGTCACCCAGGCGATATACAATTTTTTAATCCTGGAAAACGCTTCCCTCTGGCAACGGATCAAATGGGTTTTTAAGCGGCCGCAAATTCTGACGGGCTTGGGAAAACGGACCACATAGTTTTTTTTTGACCCGGCTTACCTTTTATATCACCATCAATTATCTTTCTTTATACATTAATCCTTAATCCTTGTTTTAAAATGTCAACAAAGGGGTTCGTATGATTAAACGTTTTGTGCTGCTGGTCCTGCTTGCCGGTATCGCATGTTCGATTTTTTCGCAAACTTCGATTGGGGCGCTTTTTAACTTTTCCGTGAATTCTACAACGCCGCCGGACAATAAAACCAGCACGACGGATTTCAGCCCGAGTTTTATGTTCTTTTATCAATTTTAACGGGGAGGCGGAATTGGGACCATGCCCCTCAGCGATAAAAACCTCGGTTACATCGTAATAACGTTCCTCCTCGTTTTTATTTGCGGCATCTGCGCCGTATCAATATGGGTCGTATTTGTCCAGCCGCGGATATTTGCGATCCAATTTAAAGAAATCGGTAACTTAAAAATCGAAGATGCCGTGGTGCAAAAAGGCCTGGCGATCGGCCATGTTAAAAACATCGAATGGCGCCCGGCAGGCGTTTTGGTGACCGTCGAAACCGGCCGCCAACCTGTTTTCTATACCGATTATGCCATCAGCGATATCGAAAAAGGTCTGATGGGCGACCGCATAATAATGATGTATTGCGGCGATTCCACCAAACCGCGCCTTGCTTCCACACACATCCTGCAGGGGAAATTCGTTCCCGGCATCTCCGAGGCCATCGGCTATATCGGAAAACTCCACGAAATCATTAAATCGCTCGACTCCACGGCCCTTTCTTTGCAAAACGGCCATGATGGCGGCCGCAGCCCGATCGCGCAATTTGCCGCATTTGTCAAGAGCGCCGATACCCTTACGGCACGCTTATACGGCGCGGCGTCCTACCTTTCCAAAAATGCCGCCGGGTCCATCCGCTCGGCAGGGCGCGCCGTTACCACCATCGCCACGGCGGCCCGCCCGGTTATGGAGCAGGGCCCGGCGCAATTGCGCAACGCGGATAGTGGACTGGACACCCTGGCGGTCATGACTACGCGGCTGGAGGCCTTTGTCGATAGTGCGCGAACGCTGCTGGCGTCCGTAAACGGCCGCGATTCTTCCGAGGCCGCGCTCAAAAAACAGGCGCTTTACAACAGGCTGGATGCCATTGCCGGGACGCTCGATTTAATCCGGAGCAGCGGCATTGTCCTGCGCATCGGGGTCACTCTCAGATAGGCGCACACCAATGAAACCAATCCCCTGCTGTATCGGTGCCCTGCTGCTTGCAAGTCTGCCGCTGTGCGCCCAAAACACTTTTTTCCCCTACCTTAACCAACGCACGCTGTACCTGGAAAATCTTTTGACCCCCGGCGCCTGGTGGTCCAACCCGGCAATTTTATCGGACGTTGCAAACCCGACGCTGCTTATCGATAACGTTACTCCCCTTTCACAGCATTTAACAATTGCTTCTGTCAAGGTTGTTTTGCCGCACGCGCCGCTCACCTACGGTCTGGCCTTGCTCGGAACCGGCCTGGGCCAGCTCAGCCAATTGTCCTATGACCCATCGTCGGGCGCGCAATATCAGAGCAGCTTTTCATTCGACCAGCCCTATCTGCAAGGCGGAGCGGCCTGTTCCCTGGGGAAATACGGCGCAATTGGGCTCACGATGCTTGGCAGCGTTCAACATTATGACACAATGGCAAACCCGAGCCAAAACCCTAATTACTATTATACTCTCGG
>JAQUMP010000391.1 GCA_028718065.1 Chitinivibrionales bacterium
CGCAGACGAAGGTGCGCCCGGTTCTTCCATGGATCGCAGCGTGCTCGAAAGCGATCCACATGCCATTCTGGAAGGCATGTTAATAGGCTCCTTTGCAATCGGCGCGCACCAGGGTTACATCTATGTTCGCAGCGAATATCCGTTGGCAATTGCGACCCTCGAACATGCCATTAAGCAAGCTTACGACTTCGGGCTTTTGGGCGACAACATTTTTAACAGCGGCTGGTCGTTTAATATCGGCGTTCGACGCGGCGCGGGCGCCTATGTGTGCGGCGAAGAAACCGGCCTTATAGAATCCATAGAAGGACACTCCGGCGAACCGCGCGGGCGTCCGCCTTTTCCAGTTAATCAGGGACTTTGGGGCAAACCCACAGTCGTTAACAATGTAAAAACGTGGGCCAGCGTGGCGCCGATTATCACCCGCGGCGCAGCCTGGTATGCGGGATTCGGTACAAAATCCACGACCGGCACTACCATTTATTCGCTCGAAGGCGCCGTAAAAAATCCTGGGCTGGTAGAAATTCCCTTCGGAATTTCACTGCGGCAGATGATTTACGAAATCGGAGGCGGCATTCGCGGCGACAGACCCTGCTCTGCCGTGCAGATCGGCGGGCCCTCCATCGGCTGCATTCCGCCTTCCATGCTTGATCTGGCAATTGATTCGGTCGACGTTCCCGGCGTCTCCGCCAACATGGGCACCGGCGGCATAATCGTTATGGATGATACCGGTTGCGTAGTTGACATGACGCGCTTTCTCCTGGGATTTTTTGTGGACGAGTCCTGCGGCAAATGCTCTCCCTGCCGCGAAGGCACCAAGCAAATGCACCAAATCCTCAACCAGATTTGCGACGGGCAAGGCAAAAGCGAGCACATTGAAAAACTGCAAAAGCTTGCGCGGGCAATGAATGCGGCCTCGGTCTGCGGCCTTGGCAGCACGGCTTCGGGCCCGGTGTTAAACGCCTTAAAACATTTTCGCAGCGAACTTGATATGCATATAACGGGCAAGAAATGCCCGACGGGAATATGCGAGATGCTCGCCCCCTAAATCCCCCGAAGGGGGACTTAGGAGGTGTGAGATTTACAGAATAAAAATGATAACCAATTAATTATGGAAACATCCGAAAAAATCAACATAACCATTGACGGACGGCAGGCCGCGGTCGCAGCGGGCATTACTATTTTTAATGCAGCGCGGCAAATGGGCATCGTTATTCCCACGCTTTGCCACTATAGAGGCATGGAACCGCTCGGCGCTTGCCGGGTGTGCATTGTGGAACTGGATTCCCCGCGCGGACCGCGCCAGGTTTCATCGTGCAGCTACCCCGTAGAAAACAATATGGTCGTGCGTACCGACACACCCGCGGTGCTCGAAAACCGGCGCACAATCCTTGAACTGCTGCTTGCCCAGGCGCCCGATTCCAAAAAAATTGCCGATTTCGCCGCTTCGCTCGGCGTGACCTCGACTCCTTTTCCCAAGGCCGCCGAAGGCGCCTGCATTTTATGCGGACTTTGCGTGAGGACCTGCGACGATCTTATGGGCCGCGGCGCCATGAACATGGTCGGGCGCGGCGCAAAAAGAGAGGTGCTCCCGGCCTTCAACGAAAAAAGCGACCAGTGCCAGACCTGCGGCGCGTGCGATTATGTCTGCCCGGCCGGAGCGGCAGATGTGGCCAAAGTCTCGGTTCGTTCCATCAAAAAACATTACACGGCCTATAATCAATATTTGCAAGCGCGGCCCTCCATCGACATGGCGCATCCTCAAGCCGTGCCGCGCGTCCCGTCTATCGATCGTAAATCATGCGTGCATTTTAAAACCGGCGAGTGCGGTCTCTGCTCCAAGGTTTGCCAGGCCGGCGCTATCGATTACGATCAGCAGGAAACATCCGTCGAACTTGATGTTGGGGCGGTATTGCTTACGCCGGGGTTCTCGGCCTTCGATCCAATGCGTCGCATTGAATACGGCTCCGCCTACGATCAAAACGTTCTCACCAATACCCAGTTCGAGCGTTTGCTTTCGGCCGCCGGGCCGACCAGCGGCCACGTGCGCCGCCCATCCGACGGCAAAGCACCAAAACAAATTGCATTTATTCAGTGCGTAGGTTCGCGTGACGAAAAGAGCAACAATTCCTACTGTTCTTCGGTCTGCTGTATGGCCGCAACCAAAGAAGCGATCCTTTCCAAACAACACGAACCGGACGCAGCAGTCACCATATACTACATGGACTTACGTGCCTACGGAAAAGACTTTGATCGCTACTTTAATCGCGCCAAGGAAATGGGTGTTAATTATGTCCGTTGCCGCCCATCTTCAGTGGAAGAAGTAAACGAATCTAAAAATTTACGCATCACTTATATCGATGATGAAAAGGGTTGTACAACTCAAGAACACGACATGGTTGTTTTGTCACTTGGCCTGGAACCCAGCGCAAGTCTTAAAGAGCAAGCCGAACGCTTCGGCATTATGCTCAATCAATGGGGATTTACGCAGACGAGCGAATTGAATCCGCTGGAGACTTCTCGCCCGGGAATTTTTGTAGGCGGCGCATTCTCGGAACCAAAAGATATTCCCGATACGGTCATGCAGGCCAGCGCTGCTGCCGCGCGGGCCATGGCGCTGCTTGCTTCCGCCCGCGGCACGCGCGTAAAAACCAAAACCTATCCACCGGAGCGCGACATTACCGACGAACCGCCGCGTATCGGTGTATTTGTGTGTCATTGCGGCAGCAACATCGCTTCCGTGGTGGATGTAGAAGCGGTTGTAAAGCGAACGCGGCTGCTCCCGTACGTGGTGCTGGCCGAACACAATGTTTACACCTGCGCCGACGGCACGCAGGACCAGATCAAGGAAAAAATTATAGAGCACCGCTTAAATCGGGTGGTGGTAGCATCTTGCACGCCGCGCACGCACGAAGCAATTTTCCGCGACACTTTGCGCGACGCCGGGCTTAATCCTTATTTGCTCGAAATGGCCAATATACGCGACCAATGCTCCTGGGTGCATTCGGGCGAGCCCGACAGCGCCACCAATAAAGCGGGCGATCTGGTGCGCATGATCGTGGGACGCACGGCCGGTTTGCAGCCGCTTAAGGAAGAGACCGTTCCGGTCAAAAATGCCGCGCTTGTCATCGGCGGCGGTATCGGCGGCATGACCGCGGCACTGTCGCTGGCCGAACAGGGCTATCCGGTGCATCTGGTCGAAAAAGAAAACGCTCTGGGCGGCATGGCGCACCAAGTGCATCGGACACTTGACAAAAGTAATGTCGGCGCATTTTTAGCTAAAACCATAGAACAGGTTACCAAGCACCCGCGCATTACGCTCCATTTAAGCGCCAAGGTCACCAAGGTTGATGGGCATGTGGGCGACTTTACCTCCGAGATAACCACGGCCGCCTCGAAGCTTTCCGTCGAGCACGGCGTGGTGATCTTAGCCAGCGGCGCGGCCGAGCACAAACCCACCTCGTTCGGCTACGGCAAAAGCGAAAAAGTTATTACCCAACTGGAACTTTCCGGCCGCCTTGAACGCCGTGAACTTGCCCTGCCCGACAAAGCCACCGTGGTCATGGTGCAATGCGTGGAGCAGCGCAGCGATGAGCGCCCCTATTGCAGCCGCGTTTGCTGCACGACCGCGGTTAAAAACGCCTTGCTGCTGCGCGAGCATTATCCGCAGGCGCGCATCATGGTTTTATACCGCGAAATGCGGACTTACGGCTTTCGCGAAGCCGCCTACCAAAAGGCGCGCGAAGCGGGCATATTATTTGTCCGCTACGACGAAAAAGAGCCGCCGGTCTTGACAGATACAAACGATTTAGCTTTGCACGTAATGGATCACGTTCTGGGTCGGCAGTTGGCAATAAAACCGGACTTGCTGGTGCTTGCCGCGCCGATCGTGGCACAACCGGACCGCCAGGAAATTTCGGAGCTTTTGCGCGTGCCGCTCAATGCGGACGGCTTTTTCCTGGAAGCCCACGTAAAACTGCGGCCGGTCGATTTCGCCAGCGAAGGCCTTTTTCTGTGCGGGACCGCACATGCGCCCAAGTTTATCAGCGAAACCATTTCGCAGGCTAATGCCGTGGCCGCGCGGGCGGCGTCGATTCTTTCCCGCAAGGTAATGCCCATCGGCGCGCAAACCGCCTGGGTCGATCCGAGCAAGTGCATTGCCTGCATGACCTGCATGCACGTTTGCCCCCACGGCGCGCCGCA
>JAQUMP010000392.1 GCA_028718065.1 Chitinivibrionales bacterium
TAATTGCCTCGGCCGTAGCGCCTAACAGTTCCCGGTAAATGCGGCTCGCGACGGCTTTCCCCTCGGTCCGGGCAATGCGCGTTTTTACCGGAGCGTCAAGCGTTTTGGCAAACACGATCAGTGCGATAGTGTCAAGGCCTCGCTTATGCTTTTCCATAATAGGCCTTATAAAAATCGGCATTGTCGCCCATAAGCGTCCCCAGCCGCCGCCGCACGAGATATGCCGCGGTGAGCCATAAAACCAGAAGCGTATTGTAAAGGTATGGCTTTTGGCGCCAGCGCCGCGCCGACGACCGAGCCAGCGCCGGCAGGACTGCAAGCTCACCCCGCTCTTTAAGAAGCAGGGAAATCTCGATGTCTTCCATGAGCTTGACACGCGGCATAGCGCCCTGGATTGCCTCGCGCCTGAAAAACTGCACCTGGTCGCCAAAGCTTATCCCGGTCAAGCGCGCACGGAGATTATTGAGGACCGTGATAAGCGTAAAACGGATGCCGGGTGCATTAAATTTGGCGGCAACGCAACCGCCGCAAATCCGCGGCCGGGCTTTGCAGAACCCGTAAATCTTTTTGACCGCATCCTGGACAAGCCGGGTATCGGCATGCAGGATTATAACAAGATCGCCCGTTGAATTTTTTACGCCTTCGTCGATCTGAATGCCGCGCCCGCGGCCCGAGATCACCAATTTCACGCGAGGGTCTGATTGAGCAATGAGGGCCGTATCGTCCGTTGACCCTCCGTCAACGACGATAATCTCGGCCGCAACGTCCTGCGGAAGCGCGATGCTTTCCAGGCAATCGCGTAAATGCTTCCCCTCGTTGAGCACGGGAATGATTATGGCAAGACTTTGCGGGCTTCCATATCCCGGCGATGCAAATCCCGGCCAACGCCACCGTGAGCCGATTTCCAAAAGTAAAGGAGGCATATATTCAAGAATGGGCACGACCATAAATTCCTGCCAGATCCCACCTGCCCAATATTTAAAAATGGTGAGCCAGGAAATACCGACCGTGCCGCTCAGTGCGATCCATGAACGCACCGGATAGAGGACGGCAAACATGGCCATGATCGCAAAATACCACGGTTGGGCGGTTGGTGATGTCAGCAAAAATACCAGGGCGACATTCCCGCATGCCCTGATTGGATCGGGAGTTACGAATATAATAGCGCCATAAAACGCCAGGAAAATTATGGCCAAAACCAGCAAGGCGTCATGCTGCGAAAAGAAGGAGGCGAGAATCCCATAGATAAACCCATTAAAATGAAATTCGGAAGCAAAGCGCCCGGTGACGGTAATGAGCGAGCCGATACTTGCGCCATAGGGGACAACCATCACCAGGGGCAAAAGAACAAACGGCAGATATCGCAGCGTTTCTTTCCGGACGAGCAGGGGAAGAAATATCAGGGCGGTAAGCTTTACCGATGCGGCGCAACCGACAAGAACAAACATGAAAGCAAACTTTTTTTTCTGGTGCATGAGCATCGCCGCGGCCAGCATGCACAGCATGATGCTCTCGACGTGACCTTCGGCCGCGAAGGCGTAGAGCACCACCGGATTAACCGCATAGAGCAGCGCCTCGTTCAAGCGTGATTTACGGTTTGAAAGAAAGCGAACAAGGAGCAGCAGGGTGCAAAGATCAAAAAGAGTGAGAATGATTTTGAGTAATAGCGCGGAATACCGGACCGAAACGGAGGCTCTGAATACAAGTTGGGCGAGCGGACCGTAGATCGAGGTGAATTCCTTATGATTTATGCCCTGCCACGTCGCATCGCGCAACGGCGCCGTGCGCGGATCGATGGGCGCTATTGCATAAGGATTAATGGCATGTAACTGGACCCTGCCTTCCCAGAGATAGCGGTTTAGATCATCGCTGTGTTCAAGGGGAAGCAGAAAGCACCGGGCAATAACGGCAATTACTACGATCGGCACTGCTTTCCAATGCAAAGGCCAGGTGTGGCGCAGTCCAAGCATGCCGCAAAAAGAAAGTGAAAAACCGCCGAAAAAAAGTAGCGTTCTTTGGGAAGGAAAAAATGAAATCCCGCAGAACGCAAGCAACCCTAAAGCAAGGGCGCCAAAGGAGAGCCTCAGCAGCGAGCGGTTGATGGTTTTGCTCCGTGCAATTTTAGGGTTCGCAGCCGAAATTTTAAAATAGTTAAAATGGGTGCGGATTCGGCAAGGAAATGAACCTGCCTTGCCGATTTTTGCATAACTGATAAAAGGTGTTTTCAAAAGTGAGAACGAAACCATTACCTGTTAAATTTACGCATGATATTCCCTGGCATATCAGTTGCTGAATTATTGAAGTATCATTATGCCTATCTTTCTTATCTTAATTGCGGTCCTTTTCTGCACCGACGCCTTTTCCGCGGCGCAAGGCAGCGGCGTGGCCCTGGGCCGGACGCTTGCAGGCCGCTATGGCGCGCAAGGGTTTGATTCCTTATCGTCTATCAGTTTTACTTTTAATGTTAAACGGAGCGCTCTTGCCGTAAGCCGCACATGGACTTGGAAACCGAAATCCGATGAAGTTACTTTTAAGGGAATTGTTTCGGGCCCCAAAGAATCCACCGTTACCTATAGTCGTAGCATGGTTTCTAAGGATTCCGCCCTTAAAAAGATCGATGCCTGGTTCATTAACGATCAATACTGGCTGCTCTTTCCACTGCACTTAACATGGGACAATGCACTTGTTTTAACGGAAAACAAAAACATTGGCATGCCTATCGGCAATAAACCGGCGACGCAGCTTATCGTTCAATTCCCGCCCGCAATCGGTTATACGCCCGAAGATAAATTTATTCTGTATGTTGACAATAACGATACTATCCGGGAGTGGAGTTATTTTCATGGCGGCAAGGGCGAAAAGCCCACGGTCTCGGCCCGGTGGCTGGATTATAAATCGTTCGGGCCGCTGCTGCTGTCGCTTGACCGTCCGTTCGCCAACGACGCCGGGCACGTCTGGTTTACCAACGTAGGAATCAAAACAATTCGCCAGCCTTAAGCTCCTCCTTAATTTATTTTTGTTCTTGATTTTTAATCTTTTTAAAATCCTTCGTGCGTGGGGGGCTACAGAACTTTCTTGTACGGCACGAAATTGCCTACCCCCCTACGCTGAAAAGACCAGAAGAATATTTATCTTTTGTATTATTTCCGGAGGACTAGGATAACGGTAATCCAACGGTCTTGAAAACCAATCAAACCCTCTTTTTACTGCAAAATTACCCACTTTTTTAAAAATAGCGTCAAGATATCGTCAAGATTAATCAAGGTCGTTTTATGGGCATAAATTGCTGTTTATCTATCGCGTCTCACCGAAGAAAATGCAAAAAAAGGCTTGTATGTTTTCCTAAAATATGTTATTTTCCTGATTAGGAATATGAGCAATATTAGAAAAATAATAACGCAAGCGGAAATGCTTGAACAATTAAAACAAGGCAAAGTTTCTCTGCCGCCAATACTATTCAGGATTAAAAAGGCCGATCTCAAGGCGAGAAGCAATCGTTATCTTAAGACCGTTATAGAAGGCTCATGGGAAAAATCCAGGATTTTGTTTGGTGCGGAGATCAATCCGCTTTCAACCCCTAAAGCGTTCTTTGAAGGAGTAAGTTTACTAAAAAACACATCTCTGCCTTCCGACTATTTTCCATTATTAGTTTTACCATTTCTTAGTGAAAAACACTTGCAGGAACTGGAGCGGGAAAAAATCAGCGGGATAGACTTCTGTGGTAATGGCGTTGTTATCGTGCCGGAAAAACTTATGATTTTAAGGAGCGGACAAAAGAATTGTTTCCCATCATACGCTCCCATAAAAAATATCTACCGACAAAACAGCTCGATGGTCGGACGGCTGCTTATGGTGTATCCGCAATTCCCATCGGTAAAAGAGGTTGTGGAAAAAATTGGGACGCGTGATTTTTTTAACACCTGTTTACGGAAATCGTCCCTTACATTCGGAACCGTCTCAAAAGTCCTGGCTGGAATGGACCAAGATTTATTAATTGAACGCGGGAATCGGGACATACGCCTTTTACAACCGGATACATTACTGGAAAAACTGGCCCAAAATTTTAAGGGAACGGCAAAGACCGCCATCACATCTCTTAAAGTAAAGCTTGATCGATCGGCACTACTGAAGCGTTTGAGTTTAGAATCCAAAAATTCAGGCTTGCCGATTATCGCTACCGGG
>JAQUMP010000393.1 GCA_028718065.1 Chitinivibrionales bacterium
ATATACGGTTAAAAGCACTTCGCAAATCGGCGCGGTTCAGGACGCGATCATTAAAAAAATCGCCGAATTCCATAAGCCCGACCTCTTCGTACGGATTCTTTTGGAAGAGCTTATAACCAACGCCGTTTACCATGCGCCGGTCGACGGCAACGGCCAGGAAAAATACAGCAAACTATCCGCCGTTACGCTCGAAGAGCGCGAGGCGGTTAAAATTACGCTGGGCAATGACGCCGAAAAATACGGCGTGGCCGTGCTCGATACCAGCGGAAAATTGACAAAAGAGCAAGTGCTTTTCTGGCTGGACCGCCATATCCACGGCGAGGGAATTATGGACGAACACGGCCGCGGCTTGCATATGTCAAGAATGTACGCGGACCGGTTGATTATTAACATTAAAAAGGACGCGGCTACCGAGGTGATCGTGCTGAATTACTTAGACGAAAAATACAAGGGATACAAACCGCTTTACATAAACGAGATTTAATAATAAAATCAGGGCGACCGCAAGGGTTCGCCCCTACAAGATTTGCGAAACGTGATTTTTGTTCATTCCTTCCACAACCCTTTGCCATGCCTTACAACCACCGGCTCCGGCCCCGTTAAATCCACGATGGTTGAGCCGACCGGCTGCGGCAGCTCTCCGCAATCGAGCATTATGTCGACTTCATGCAACGCCGCCGCGCGCACCGTGACCGGATCGCCGCGAAACTGCCCGGCGAGGGTGAGCGAGGTATTGGCCAGCGGCTCGCCCAGCATCTTGACAAGCTCAATGCAGACGATATTGTCGGGCAGGCGGATGCCCACGGTTTTGCGTTTGGAGCAGACCTTTTTGGGAACGTAATTGGTGGCCGGCAGGATAAACGTGAACGGTCCCGGAAGGTAGCGTTTTAAGAGACGGAAATGTTCATTGCTGACCCGGGCATATTGGCTGATCTGTGAAAAATCGCCGCAAATGTAGGAAAAAGAGCGCGTTTTGTCTTTGGCGATAAGACGGCAGATTTTATTGATGGCGGCGGCGTTGCTGGCGGCCGCGCCCATGCCGTAAACCGTATCGGTGGGATACACGCAAATGCCGTCTTTGTTTTTTAAAATGTCAACGGCTTTTTCGAGCACCCGGCGTTGCGGATTTTGGCAATGAATGGCGAAATAGACCATACTTAAAACCTCACAATCAATTCAATCAAGCCTTCAACAATTCGTTTACATGCGCTACAACCGCCCCGGCGAGCCTTTCGGGATTATACCCGCCTTCGAGCGCGGATACGATGCGATGGTTGCAGCGCGTGGCCGCAAGTTTCATGGCCATGCGGCTAAGGGCGGCAAAGCCGCCATCGGTAATGGAAAAACAACCTAAATAATCTCCCTGGCCGCTATCGAACCCCGCCGAGATAAAAATAAAATCTGGCTTAAAGTCGTTGGCGGCCGGGACTAATTTTTGTTCCCAGGCTGCCAGGATTTCTTTATCGTCCGCCCCGGGATTTAAGGCGACATTTATGTTGAATCCGAGTCCTTTATTTCTGCCGCGAAAGCAGGGATCGCTGCCCCAGTTTCTGAATGCGTCATGGTACGCCGGATTATGGCAATTGCCGCGTCCGGGGTAGGCGTCGCAATGATGGGTGGAAAAAAAGAGCACGGATGGGTCATCATAAAAAGCATCCTGGGTGCCGTTGCCGTGGTGATAATCCCAATCAAGGATAAGAATTTTTTTAAATCCGAGCTTCCGTTGTGCAAAGCGGGCCGCGATTGCCACATTATTGTAAAAGCAAAAGCCCTCTTCACCGCCATTGTTGTGCGCATGATGTCCGGGCGGCCTGACGGCGCAAAACGCGTTGCGCACCACGCCCTTGGCAACCGCGTTCGTCGCAGCAAGAACCCCACCGACCGCCGAAAAGGCGACATCTCCCGTTACCGGGATCGCGGCAACGCTGCGGATGTGCTCGGGCGAATGGATATTTTGGATTGCGTTTTCTATAAGGGGTTTATCGTCGAGCAAGGGCAGGGAAATTAATTTTTCCAGAAGCCCGCTTTCGCCCATTTTTTTGTGGATGGCCTTAAGCCGCTGCGGTGATTCAGGATGTCCTTCTTCCAGGACATGCAGCAGAAATCGCGGATCATATACAAAACCTGTTGCCATAAATGTATAATCTTTTCAAGGTTATATTATCGTACTAAGCCTTAACAAAATAATTATTTTAAACTGTCGTTGCTTACATTACTGATTTACCGGGGAGGATTCCTATGGCGCTGACCGTAAAAACCAAAAAGAAAAAGGGCGTTCCCATTATCGAACTCATCGGCCGGGCGATTGACGTGGATGTGCTTAAATTCACTAAAAAATTGAACGCGTGCTATAAACAAAAATGCAAGACCGTCGTCATCGATCTTACCCGCACCAATTTTATCGACAGCCATTGTCTGGGATCGATTGTTTACTTCCACAACCAGCTTGAAAAAGAAAATAAAAAGCTCCTTCTGTTTAACAGTTGCGCCAATCCTTCGAGCTATGTTACGCGTCTGATCGAGCTTACGAACCTTAATAAAGTTTTGCATATCGTCGATTCGCTCGATTCGATTGCCGACGCGAAATAATCATGACGGAACTTCGCCTGCCCCGGGTCGCCGATTTTAACATCGACGGCGTCGGCGGCAACAGCCTCTGGAGCAAAGCCGCCCGGCAGCCGCTCAAATCCACCGGCCAAGGCGGCAGTTCTTATACTACCGGTTTCAAAGCGATCTATTCACAACGCGGCATCTATTTTTTGTTCGACTGCGAAGATAAGAAGATTTCGTGCAGCGAACAGCAATTCGGCGCGGACCTTTTCCGCGAAGACGTGGTCGAAGTTTTTTTATGGCCGCAGGAAGACCAACGCACTTACTTTGAGTACGAACTTTCACCGCTGGGTGCGGAACTGCCGCTTTTAGTTTGTCAAGATGGCGCCGGCCGCTTTCAGGGCTGGACGCCGTGGCACTATCACGGCGATCGCCGTATTAAAAGCGCCACGGCCGTGCGCGCGGGCGAAAAAAAACCGCAGGCTGCTATCGGTGGCTGGAGCGCCGAATTTTTTATCCCCTTTGCGCTCCTGCAAGGGTTCCCCAATTGTCCGCCGCAGCCGGGCGCGCATTGGCGCGCGACCATGGCCCGCATCGACTACGACGAAGCGCCCCAAACCTGCTGGGCCTGGCAATGGAACGCGCCAACCTTTGATACCTTCCATAATCTAAGCCAGTTCGGGACGATTGTTTTTGGGGAATGAGAAAGAAAAACCAAATTATAACGAAGTCGCTCTCTGTAAAGATGCGCGCAATCAACAAAACTTCCTGAAAAACCCCGCTGGTGCATTTATTTCTTGTGTGGTGCAATTGGTGCATTTATATTATCAGTGGTGCAATTATTCTAATCACCGCGAGGAACGTCTGCTATGCCGAAAAAGATCAATCTGCCGCCTCATTCATCCATTTACCCTGAACGGGAATCTAAAACGCTCGAACTGAAATGGCGGCTTCCTGATTTCCGCGCGCTTGCAAAGACCTGTGTCGCGTTTGCCAATTGCGCGGGTGGGGAGATCGTGATTGGAGTCAGAGACGGCTCGCGTGAGGTTGTCGGCGTCTCGGAAAGCGAACGAGACCGGCTTTATGATGAATTTGCTTCAAGTGTGTATGACATTGTCAGTCCTGTGCTGATTCCTCATATTTACGAAAAGAGCATAAATGAATCATGCGTGATGATCGTAAAGATTTGGCCGGGTGATTGCAAGCCCTACTACATTAAATCTCTCGGTATTCCAGCCGGCGTATTTATTAGAATCGGATCAGCTTCACGGCCCGCCAATGCGCAAACAATAGAAGATCTAACCCGTGAAAAAGGCAGAATAACTTTTGACGAAGAAACTTCCGGCAGGCCGGGATCGGTTCTTTCGACCGACCGCTTGCATGATTTTTATGGAAAAGACATTTCACAAAGACGTCTTTTGGCAGACAGGATCGTGGTTGAAACGCCGCATTCGAAAAGCGGATTGTCCGTCACGCATGGCGGAATCCTTATGTTTTGCGACGACCCTGACCGTTTTATCCCCGAATCGATTGTCGTCGTTTCTCGATTTGCGGGAAACACGGGGCGGAGCATTGTTCAGACAATAGAATTAAAGGGTCCGATTCCCCTCTTGGCTGAATCGGCATTTAC
>JAQUMP010000394.1 GCA_028718065.1 Chitinivibrionales bacterium
GTAAGCAAAAAATACAATTTACCGTATGTGACCAATCGTTGGTTAGGCGGAACTTTGACTAATTTCCAGACCTTAAGCGACAGGATTCAATACCTTAAAGATCTTGAAAATAAAAAAGAGAAAGGTTAGTCAAAACGGCCGATCCACTCCCGCATGACCGCCGGATGCGCGGCCGTAAAGCGATGAATTTTGTTAAGCGGGCCGTAGTCAAACCGCCGGGACTGGCCGCTAAATTGCTCCCCGGCCGCTTTTTGTCCCTGGTAAGCGGCCGTAAAACTCCTGCGTTTACGCTGCATACGGTCGGGCGGCCGCACCCAACCGTAATGATTAACGCATACGTCAAGCGCGGCCACGCGCAGCTTCCGGCCGTTTATGCGAAAGGACTGCGCGTCTTTATACGAGGCCACGCCTTGGCCGTTGCGCACCAGCCGGATTTCCAGCGGATACCAGCAGTGGCTCACCAGCACATGCTCATAATCGCCCCAGAAATGGTTAAACTTGAATAAAAAGCCTTCAATACTTTTTTCGTTAAGATAGTTCCGGCACGCGTTTTCTATTGTCGGCAGATATTTTTCATGGACCACTTCGTCGCACTGCACATACAAACACCAATCGCCCGAGCAAGCGTGTAAGGCTATGTCGGTTTGCTGGGCAAAAATGTGGTTTTGGCCTACGCCGAATTCGGGCCAGACCGTATCGATGATTTTAATTTTAGGGTCGCCGATTGCCGCAATAAGCTCGCGCGTGCGGTCGCCCGGATCGCCTTTACCGACGGCAATTATAAATTCATTACAGATGGGCAGGACCGAGCGGATCGAGGCAACGGCCGGATAATAGAGCGTATCGGCATTGCGGACAAACGAAAACCCGCTTATTTTCATGCTGAATTCCTTATGCAAACGAATTGCAAGGCGTCTGGGAGAAAATAGTATATTTCTGTTCGATTGTTTTTCCAATTCCCAGAAAGGCGACATAATGGCCACTCCAAGCAAGCTTTCCCTCAAAGGCACGGCGCTTACCTATAACAAAAAAGAGATCCCGCTCATCAGCGGCGAGTTCCATTATTGGCGCAATTTTCCCGATACCTGGCAGGCCATTCTTGACAAAATAAAAGCGATGGGCCTCAAGACCGTCTCCACCTATGTTCCCTGGAATTTTCACGAGCTTGAAAAAGGGGAATTTGATTTTACCGGAAAAACAAATGCGCGCCGGAATTTAAAAGGATTCATCGAACTTACCCAAAAAAGCGGCCTGTATCTTATTGTTCGGCCGGGACCGAGCATCGGCGCCGAGTGGCCCAATGGCGGCCCGCCGGATTACGCCGCTAAATACCACCAGCTCGCACCGGAATTTCTGGCCTATTCCAGAAACTACCTCGAAAACGTCTGCAAAATCCTGGCGCCGGCTCAGATTACCCGCGGCGGCAATATTATTCTTGTTCAGGCCGACAACGAGGCCACCTTGCCGGCGGAAAGCGTCGGCGGCCAGGTAGGTCTATTTGGAAAATCCGGCGTGTTTACGGAGTGGCTCGAGAAAAAATACAATAATGACCTTGACAATTTAAACAAGTATTGGCATGCCGCATACAAATCGTTCGGGGAAGCCGGGTACTTTTTTCATGAAAGCTACGTGGACGTATCACGGCCCATGGCCGGGCGTTTGCTCCCGCACGAAAAATATTACGGCCGCTACGTCGATTCGCACCTGTTTTTAGGATGGTACGCTGCGCAGATCGTCAAGAACACCGCCGCCGTTCTGCGCGGCGCGGGGATCGAAGTGCCGCTCAGCGCCAACGGCTGGTCGCCCTATTTTCAGGATTTTAATGAGTTTAGCCGGCTTACCGACCTTGTGGGGGTCGATATTTATCCCATGAAATATATAGAGGGCAACAGCCAGACCGAAGACGACTGGACCTATACCATCGAGCATATCAAACTGTGCCGCGCCGAACTGGGGTACTGCTGGTCGGCCGAATTCCAGGGCGGCCTGTACCCGCTTAACAGAATGGGATACGTGACCGGCGACCACTTTAAATTCGTGGCCTATGCCTGCATGGCTAACGGGCTGAGCGGCTGGAACTGGTATATGCTCGTTAACCGCGACAACTGGATTAACGCACCTATTAACGAATGGGGCCTGGAGAGCGAATATTTTAAGGCCCACAAAGAAATTACGGCCGTTGCCGATGGTATCCGGCCGTGGGACTGCGCACTCATTACCGACGTTTCGCTGCTCGTTTACAAAGGGCATAAGGTGATTTCGCCCGGGAACCACGCGCAGGCGCTTAATGCGCTCATAGAAGCCGATCTGGACATGGCATTCCACGATCCGGATTCCGGCCGTCCGATTGCCACGCCGGCCCTCATTTATGCCGGTTCAAACTGGTTGCCCCGGGCCCAACAGAAAAAAATCCTCGAATATATCAAAGAAGGCGGGATTTTGATTGTCTTTAATGAATTTCCTGAAAACGACGAATTCGGCGAGCCGTGCGACATTCTGGGGCTGCGTTCTCCCGATGCGGCGCGGCCGGTCGGTTTGCCCGCGACCATTGCTTTTAGGGACATCAGTACGACCATCAGCAACGCCGGCCACCTGGGGTCAAAGGTTAATTTTTTCTATTATTCTTCCGTATCCGGCGAACCGATCATGCTTAAATTCAGGGATAAATCATTTACAATAGGCTATAAGAAAAAGATCGGCAAGGGGTTTATTATACATATCGGAAGCAATCCGCATGGCATGCTCATGGATTTTGCCCTTAAAGTCGCAAAAGTTAATTATTATGTCAAAACCGGAATGCCCGAAGCCTGCACCTACCTGTACCGGCGCAACGCCGACAAGGCAACCTTTGTATATGTTGTAAACCGCAGCGCGGCCGATCGCACGGTAGGCCTTGACATTCAGACATCGGTGCTTGACATACAAGATAACGGGAAATATTCCCTGACGGAAGTGACCGGGCCGAACCGGTTCGATTTTAGCGGCGGGGAATTGCGGAACGTGTTTTTACCGGTAGTGGGAAAGGCGGTTTCGATCTGGCGGCTGGAAAAGAAAAATACTTGACCTGAGGAAGGGCGATCAGGGCCTTTCCACAATTTCGATGGTAACGGGCGCAGAGCCCGGTCCGATGATTTGGACCCGCTTGGCCGCCTCGTACGAAAGGTCGATGCAACAATCCCCCGTAAAAGGGCCGCGGTCGTTTATCCGCACGACAACCGATTTTCCGTTGGTTACATTGGTAACTTTAACCGTGGTGTTAAAAGCCAATGTTTTATGCGCGGCGGTCAATTTGTACATGTTGAACCGTTCGCCGCTGGCGGTTTTCTTGCCATGAAAAGCCGAAGCATAATAGGTTGCCTTGCACCCGATATCTTTTTCCGGGCCTTGAGTGCTCGCGATTTCCCGTTCTGCTAATTTTAAAGAATCCTTAAAAGGAGCATTTTTCGCTTGCTCGTTTAAGGTGTCATTGGAAAATGTTGATTGCGGCTTTATTTCCGGCGATTCTTTTTCCGGTTTTATTTCCAACTTTCCTAAGGAGTGCGTAAGATATCGGGGAGCGGAAGTACAGCCGGAGAATAAATAAAACCCCAGGCAAACAAAATAGATTAATTTTTTTGGGTTTTCAGCGTAGCCCCCTTGGCAGCTCCGTGCCGTGTAATTATCCCCGGTTGGGGGGCACGCAGTGGGATTTTGCCGGTAGGAAAAATAAGGCATACTTAATTATTCCTGCAATAATTTCTTTATGTCCTCAATCTTTGCCACCCCATTCTTTTCGCAAAAATCAATTACCCCCGTCAATATTTTTTTACAGACATTCGGGTCGATAAAATTCGCGGTGCCGATCTGAATGGCGCTGGCGCCCGCTAAAAAGTATTGCAGCGCATCGTCGGCGCACGTTATGCCGCCCATGCCGATTACCGGGATATGCACGGCCCGGCTTGCTTTATAGGTCATGGCCACCCCGACCGGCCGGATGGCAGGGCCGGAGAGTCCGCCGGTCCCGGCCGGCAGCACGGGGCGCTTGTTTTTAACATTAATCACCATGCCGACAACAGTATTTATACACGAAACCGCATCGGCGCCGCCGGCCTCCGCCGCTTTGGCAATAACGCCGATATCGGTTACGTTGGGCGTTAGCTTGACAATAAGCGGTTTTGCCGTTGTCGCTCTAAGTTTTTT